>NZ_WJSP02000117.1 GCF_009720255.1 Agromyces humi
GTCGGCGTCGGCGTCGAGTCGGGTGAGCCTGCCGACGCGCAGGCGAACGCCAGCGAGCGGACCCCCGATGAGACGGCCGGCGCCTCCGACTCGGGCCTCGAGGCATCCCCGGTGCCCCTCGTCGACCCGGCATGGACGGCCCAGGTCTCGGCGGCGACGGGCATCCCCGAGCGGGCGCTCGAGGCCTATGCCCTCGCGCACGTGACCATCGCGGCCGAAGACCCCGAGTGCGGGCTCGACTGGACGACCATCGCGGCCATCGGCTCGATCGAGTCGGGTCACGGCAGCCACGGCCGCAGCGTGCTCGACGAGTACGGCTACTCCGAGCCGGCGATCGTCGGCCGAGCGCTCGACGGCGACGGCGTGGCGAAGATCGCCGACACCGACGGCGGCCTCTTCGACGGCGACGACCAGTGGGACCGGGCGGTCGGGCCCATGCAGTTCATCCCCTCGACGTGGGAGAAGTGGGGCAGCGACGCGAACGGCGACGACGTCGCCGACCCGAACCAGATCGACGACGCGGCGCTGACCACCGCGCGCTACCTGTGCGCCTCCGGGTCGATGACCAGCCCCGAGGGCTGGCGCGCGGGCGTCTACTCCTACAACCACGACAACGACTACGTCGACAAGGTCGCGAAGGTCGCCAACGGGTACGCCGAGTCGGCCTGGTAGCGGGGGGTCGGCGTCGCCGTTGACGCCCTGTTGCGGCATCCGTCACCGTGTCGGAGCGATGGTGCACACTGGTGCGGTGCAGCAGGAGCGAACCGGATCGAACGGCGACGCCGAGCGGATGCCGCGTGCGACACGCAGCGGCGAATCCGCCCGGGTGACGACCTTCGAGTTGTTCTTCGACCTCGTCTACGTCTTCGCGTTCACGCAGGTCAGCGGGCTCATGGCCGAGACGCACAGCGCGATCGGAGTGCTGCAGGCGCTCGTCGTGCTCGGCCTGCTGTGGTGGATGTGGTGCTCGTACAGCTGGCTCGGCAACCAGGCGCCGGCCGACCGCGGCGTCGTGCAGGCCGGCATGACGCTCGCGATGATCGCGGTGTTCGTCGTCGCCCTCGCGGTGCCCGAGGCCTACGACGACCTGCCGGGCGGATGGGACGCGCCGCTCGTCGTGGCGCTCGCCTACCTGTTCGTGCGCATCGTGCACACGGCGCTCTACGTGATCGTCGCCGGCGATGACCGCGCGCTGCGCCGCCAGGTGCTCGGCACGCAGCTCGTGGCGATGCTGCCGTCGGCGACCGCGCTCATCGTCGGCGCCCTGATCGGCGGTTCCGCGCAGACGTGGATCTGGCTCGCCGCCTTCGTCTGGGACGTGCTCTTCACCTACGTGAGCTCGCGCGGCGGTGGCGGCTGGCGCCTGCATTCGCCCGTGCACTGGGCCGAGCGCTACGGCCTCATCGTGATCCTCGCCCTCGGCGAGTCGATCGTCGCCATCGGGGTGGGCGTCGCGCAGGAGCCCATCAGCGGGCCCATCGTGCTCGGCGTGGCGATCTCGGTGACCATCTCGGTGCTGCTGTGGCGCGCCTACTTCACGCGCATCGCGCCGGCGGGCGAGCACGGGCTGCAGCGCCGCACGGGCGCCGCGCGCGTCGTCTTCGCGCGCGACGAGTACACCTACCTGCACTTCGCCATCGTCGGCGGCATCATCCTCGCCGCGCTCGGCGTGGAGGAGGCGATGGCGCACGTCTCCGACGCAGAGCCGTTCGGCTCGTTCGGGGCATCCGCCCTCGGTACCGGTGTCGCCGTCTACGCCGCGGCGACTGCCGTGTTCGGCCGCATCGCCGACCTGCCGTGGCCGTTCGTTCGCCTCGGCGCGGCGGTGGCGCTCGCCGCGGTGATCCCGCTGCTCGCGCTCGTCGCAGCGATGTGGGCGCTCGTCATCGTGGCGGCGCTGCTCGCCGCGATGCTGCTGCTCGAGGGGGCGCTGCAGCGGTCGACGGATGCCGCGTCCGCTGCCTGATCGAGCCCGAGCCCGAGCCTCCCCGGCCTAGCACGCCGGCACGCGCGACGCAGCCCCACCGCGAGGTTGGGCTGCGTCGCGTCGCTCCGACGTACGATGGCAGGACCACACCCGATCGCCAGACGGGAGGGGCCATGGTCCAGGTTCGCGTACTCGGTGTCGCGCTGGATGCCGCGCGGCAGCACATCGTGCTGCTGAAGCCGCTGCTCGAGGAGCCGGGGGAGGGGCGGGTCCTGCCCATCTGGATCGGCGCGCAGGAGGCCACCTCGATCCTCATCGCCGTGCAGGGCGAGCAGGCGCCGCGGCCGTTGTCGCACGACCTGATCACGACGCTCTTCGGCACGGTGGGCGCCCGTATCGACCGGGTCGACGTGACCCGCATCGACGACGGCACCTTCTACGCCGAGCTGAGCCTGACCACGCCGACCGGACCGCAGGTGCTCGACTCCCGCCCCTCCGACGCCATCGCGCTCGCCGTGCGCGTGCAGGCGCCGATCTGGGTCGCCGACGAGGTGCTGGACGAGGCCGGCATCCCCGCGGAGATGGTGGACTTCGACCACGACGAGGAGGAGGAGAAGCTCGACGAGTTCAAGCGGTTCCTCGACGAGGTCGACCCCGAGGACTTCCAGGGATAGCGTGAGGGTCGTGTCCGCGCCGGCGATCGACGCACGAACCGCTCACGCCCAGGGCGTCGAGCGCCTGGTCGAGAGCTATCGGGCCGTGCCCGAGGCATCCGCGGTGCGTCTCGCGAAGCCCACGTCGAACCTCTTCCGGTCGCGGTCGGCGACGGATGCCCCGGGCCTCGACACGTCGGGACTGACGCACGTCATCGCGGTCGACCCCGAGGCCCGCACGGCCGACGTGGCCGGAATGTGCACGTACGAGGACCTCGTCGCGGCCACGCTTCCCCACGGACTCGCACCGCTCGTCGTGCCGCAGCTGAAGACGATCACGCTCGGCGGCGCGGTCACGGGCCTCGGCATCGAGTCGACGTCGTTCCGCAACGGGCTGCCGCACGAGTCGGTGCTCGAGATGGACATCCTGACCGGCGCCGGCGAGGTGGTCACGGCCTCGCCCGACGAGCACGCCGACCTCTTCCGCGCCTTCCCGAACTCCTACGGCACGCTGGGGTACGCGGTGCGCCTGCGCATCGAGCTCGAGCCCGTGCTGCCCTTCGTCGCGCTCACGCACGTGCGGTTCCACGACCTGGGCGAGCTCGTCGCCGCGATCGACCGCATCGTCGCGACCGGCCGGCACGACGGGGAACGCGTCGACTTCCTCGACGGCGTCGTGTTCAGCGCCGAGGAGGCGTACCTGTGCCTCGGCGCCAAGACCGCGGCATCCGGCCCCGTCAGCGACTACACCGGCCAGCGGATCTTCTACCGCTCGATCCGGCACGACGAGGGCGTCACGCACGACCGCCTCACCGTGCACGACTACCTGTGGCGGTGGGACACCGACTGGTTCTGGTGCTCGGCCGCGTTCGGCGCGCAGCATCCGCTCGTCCGCCGGTTCTGGCCGCGCCGCTACCGTCGCAGCCGGTCGTACGCGAAGCTCATGCGACTGGAGCGGCGCTTCGACCTCGGCGACCGCCTCGAGCGGCTCAAGCGGCGGCCACCGCGCGAGCGCGTCATCCAGGACGTCGAGATCCCGATCGAACGCACCGCCGAGTTCGTCCACTGGTTCCTCGCGAACGTGCCGATCGAGCCGGTCTGGCTCTGCCCGCTCCGCCTGCGTGACGACGCCGCGTGGCCCGTCTACCCGATCGAGCCCGCCCGCACCTACGTGAACGTCGGCTTCTGGTCGACCGTGCCCGTCGGCGCGACCGAGGGCGAGACCAACCGGCTGATCGAGGCCGAGGTCGGCCGGCTCGACGGTCACAAGTCGCTGTACTCCGACGCGTTCTACGGGCGCGACGAGTTCGACGCGCTCTACGGCGGCGACGAGTACCGGGCCGCCAAGGCGCGATACGACCCCGATTCACGGCTCCTCGACCTCTATGCGAAGGCGGTGCAACGACGATGACCACGATCAAGGGCCAGCGGCCCGACACGACCGGAGGGCCTGAGAAGGCAGGCGGGGCGGATGCCGCCGGCCACCCCGATACCGCGCACAAGCTGACCCTCGCCGAGATCCTCGAGATCTTCGCCGGGGGCCGCCTGCCGCTGCACTTCACCGCCTACGACGGCAGCTCGGCTGGTCCGGCCGACGCGCCGTTCGGGATCGAGCTGAAGACGCCGCGCGGCACGACCTACCTCGCCACCGCTCGGGGCGACCTGGGACTGGCTCGGGCCTACATCGCCGGCGACCTCGAGATCCACGGGGTGCACCCCGGCGATCCCTACGAGCTGCTCAAGGCCCTCGCCGACGAGCTCGTGTTCCGGATGCCGTCGCCGCGCGTCATGGCGCAGGTCTTCCGCTCGGTCGGGGTGGAGCACCTGCGCCCGATCGCGCCGCCGCCCCAGGAGGTGCCGCCGCGCTGGCGCCGCGTCGCCGAAGGGCTCCGGCACAGCAAGTCGCGCGACGCGGAGGCGATCCACCACCACTACGACGTCTCGAACACGTTCTACGAGTGGGTGCTCGGGCCGACGATGACCTACACGTGCGCCTGCTACCCGAACGCCGATGCGACGCTCGACGAGGCGCAGGAGAACAAGTACCGCCTCGTCTTCGAGAAGCTGCGGCTGAAGCCCGGCGACCGGTTGCTCGACGTCGGCTGCGGCTGGGGCGGCATGGTGCGCTACGCCGCGCGCCGCGGCGTGCGTGCCCTGGGCGTGACGCTCTCGGAGGAGCAGACCTCGTGGGCGCAGCGCGCCATCGCCGAGGAGGGCCTGGCCGACCTCGCCGAGGTGCGCTTCGGCGACTACCGCGACCTCCCAGAGGGCGGTTTCGACGCCGTCTCGTCGATCGGGCTGCTCGAGCACATCGGCGTGCGGAACTACGCGTCGTACTTCCGCTTCCTGCAGTCGCGGCTGCGTCCCGGCGGCCTGCTGCTCAACCACTGCATCACCCGCCCCGACAACACCTCCCGCCCGTCGACGCGCGGATTCATCGACCGCTACGTCTTCCCCGACGGGGAGCTCACCGGCTCGGGCCGCATCATCACCGAGGCGCAGGACGTCGGGTTCGAGGTGCTGCACGAGGAGAACCTGCGCCCCCACTATGCGCTGACCCTGCGCGACTGGTGCGCGAACCTCGTCGCCCACTGGGACGAGGCGGTCGCCGAGGTGGGCCTGCCGACCGCGAAGGTGTGGGGGCTCTACATGGCCGGGTCTCGGCTCGCGTTCGAGTCGGGCGGCATCCAGTTGCACCAGGTGCTCGCCGTGCGGCCCGACGAGCGCGGCGGCGGCGACGACGACCTGCCGTTGCGGCCGTGGTGGACGCCCTGACAACCGGTCACCGGGAGAATGGCTGACATGGATGCCGCGCTGCCAGCCCTGACCGAGATGCCGTCGCCGCAGTTCGTGATGGCGGGCGACGGCCGCCGCATCGCCACCTACTCGTGGGGCGACGAGGATGCACCGACGGTGCTCTGCGTGCACGGGTTCGCGTCGAGCTGCCGCGACAACTGGGTCAGCACGGGGTGGGTACGCGACCTGCTGCGCGCGGGGTTCCGCGTGCTCGGCGTCGACCAGCGCGGCCACGGCGCGAGCGACAAGCCGCACGAGGCATCCGACTACAGCATGGATGCGTTCGTCGACGACCTCGTGATCGTGCTCGACACCTACCTGCTCGACACCGTGCGGTATGCGGGGTACTCGCTCGGCGCCCGGGTCGGCTGGCAGCTCGCGGTGAACGTGCCCGAGCACGTCGAGCGCGCGGTGCTCGGCGGCATCCCCGACGGGCGCCCGCTCGCGCGCCTGCAGATCGAGCAGGCGCGGGCCTACGCGGAGCACGGCACCCCCGTCGAAGACCGGGTGACGCAGAACTACGTGACGCTCGCCGAGCGCGTGCCGCACAACGACCTGCGCGCGCTCATCGCGCTCGCCGAGGGCATGCGGCTCGGCGACGCCGATCCCGACCCGGCCCACCCGCCGATGCAGCAGATCCTCTTCGCGACAGGCAGCGAGGACGCGATCCTCGAGCGGTCGAAGCGGCTGGCGGATGCCACGCCGAACGGCACGTTCGTCGAGCTGCCCGGCCGCCATCACTTCAATGCGCCGGGGTCACGGGTGTTCCGGCAGGCCGCCGTGGAGTTCCTGGCCGGCTGAGCTCTGCCCGGTTCGGCCGGCTCGGCTCGGCCCGGCTCGGCTCGGCTCACGAAGTTTCCTCGGCAGCCGTGTCGCATCGGGGCCCTCCCGTTCGTAGCAGGGGTGAGCGGTCGCCAGAAGAGGCGGCCCAGAGAGGGACCGATCATGAAGCTCATCACCAACACCCAGATCACCGTCGACGG
This sequence comes from Agromyces humi, assembly GCF_009720255.1. Classification (GTDB taxonomy): domain Bacteria; phylum Actinomycetota; class Actinomycetes; order Actinomycetales; family Microbacteriaceae; genus Agromyces; species Agromyces humi. The sequence continues at coordinate 6,360 of NZ_WJSP02000117.1, forward strand.
CGTCATGCAGGCGAACGGCGGGAACAACCCCGAGCTGGACCCGGGATTCGACCGCGGCGGCTGGGCGATCCCGGTCGGCGATGAGGAGTCGGTCGGCTACATCGCCGACTTCTACCAGCGCGCCGACGCGTTCCTGTTCGGACGGCGCACCTTCGAGCTCTTCGCCGGGTACTGGGGCGTCCGGGACGCGAGCGAGAACCCGTTCTCCGGCGCGCTGAACACGCGCCCGAAGTACGTCGCCTCGAACACGATCACCGACCCGGGCTGGGCGGACTCGACCGTGCTCTCGGGAGACCTCGAGGCCGCCATCCGGGAGCTGAAGGCCCAGCCGGGAGGCGAGTTGCAGGTGCACGGCAGCGGCCAGCTCATCCGGTGGCTGCTCGAGCACGAGCTCGTCGACGAGATGACGCTGATCGTGTGCCCGGTCATCGTGGGCGCCGGCACGCGCCTGTTCCCCGAGTCGGGCAGGGACTTCGCTCTCGAGCTCCTCGAATCGCGCACGTTCCCGACGGGCATCACGGTGCAGACGTACCGACCCGCCGGGCGCCCGCAGTACGCGTAGCGCGCGGCATCCGTCGCACAATGGCAGCTGAACCGCACTCGGAGGTGTGAGATGCAGTACCTGGTTTCCGTGATCGACCACCGGACCAACTCGGGCACGCCCGAGGAGGCGATCGCGATCGACGCGTTCAACGACCGGCTTCGCGCGGGCGGCCACTGGGTGTTCGCGGCCGGCCTCGCCGACCCGAGCACGGCGACGGTCATCGACGGCCGAGGCGACGAACCCGTCTTCACCGACGGACCGTTCATCGAGTCGAAGGAGCACATGGCGGGCCTCTGGATCATCGAGGCGCCCGATCTCGACGTCGCGCTCTCGCTCATGGCCGACGGGTCCAAGGCGTGCAATCGGCGGCTCGAGGTGCGGCCGCTCCTGGGCCCGGAGGACTGATCGACGCCCGAACGGCGATCACCCGGGCGCACCACGAGGAGTGGGCCCGGGTGGTGGCCTCGCTCGCCAAGCGCTTCGGCGACCTCGACCTCGCCGAGGAGTCGGCGGCCGAGGCGTTCGCGACCGCCGTCGAGCGGTGGCCGGCCGACGGCGTGCCGCCCAACCCCGGCGCGTGGCTCACCACGACCGCCAATCGCAAGGCGATCGACCGGATCCGGCGCGAGCACAAGCGCGTCGACAAGCACCGGGAGGCACTGATGCTGACCGACCACGACCCGCCGGCACCGGTCGGCGTCATCGACGACGACCGGCTGCGGCTCATCTTCACCTGCTGCCACCCCGCCCTGGCGATGGAGGCACGGGTCGCGCTGACCCTCCGCCTGGTCGGCGGCCTCACCGTGCCGCAGATCGCCGAGGGCTTCCTCGTGCAGGAGCGCACCATGGCCCAGCGCATCACCCGTGCCAAGGGCAAGATCGCCGCCGCCGGCATCCCGTACCGGGTGCCGTCCGCACGGGACCTCCCTGACCGAATCACCGGCGTGCTCGCCGTGCTGTTCCTCGTCTTCAACGAGGGGTACCTCGCGACGGGCCCCGACACCGACCCGGTGCGTGCCGACCTGACGGCTGAGGCGATCCGGCTGACCCGCCTGATCCGCGAACTGCTCCCCGGCGACGGCGAGGTCACCGGACTGCTGGCCCTGATGCTGCTCACCGAGGCGCGCCGCCCGGCGCGGGTCTCGGCGACGGGCGAGCTCGTACCGCTCGCGGAGCAGGACCGCCGGCTGTGGGATGCCGCGCTCATCGAGGAGGGTCACCGCCTGGTGCGCGAGCGCCTGGACTCGGGCGCGGCGCCCGGTCGCTACCAGCTGCTGGCGGCCATCAACGCGGTGCACACCGATGCGTGGGACGCCCGCGACACCGACTGGTCGCAGGTCGTCGCCCTGTACGACCAGCTGCAGCGAGTGGATGCCTCGCCGATCGTCGCCCTCAACCGGGCGATCGCGGTCGGCGAGGTCGAGGGGCCGGATGCCGCGTTGACGGCCGTCGACCGCCTCCGTGACCCGCTCGACGGGTACCACGCGTTCCACGCCACGCGTGCGGAGCTGCTGCGCAGGCTCGGGCGTCGTGAGGAGGCCCGCACCGGCTACGAGCGGGCCATCGAGCTCGCCGGCAACACCGCGGAGCGCGCCCACCTGACACGCCGGCGGGATGGACTGGGGTCCTCGGGTCGAGAATGAGGGTGACCCAGCACTTCTCGAGGACTTCGCGCCAGGAGGAACCATGGACTTCAACCGCGTCGGCACGACCGGCATCACCGTGTCGGACCTCTGCGTCGGCACGAGCCCGCTGGGCGGCATGCCGCAGACCTACGGGTACGGCGTCGAGGAGGATCGCGCGATCGCCACGGTCCAGGCCGTCTTCGAGACCCCGATCAACTTCCTCGACACGTCGAACGAGTACGGCAAGGGGGAGAGCGAGCGTCGCATCGGCACCGCGATCGAGCGGGCAGGCGGACTGCCCGACGGGTTCGTGCTGGCCACCAAGGCGGACCCCGACGGCCGGGACTTCTCGGCCACGCGTGTGCGCCGGTCGTTCGAGGAGAGCTGCGAGCGGCTCGGCGTGGAGCGATTCGACCTGTTCCACCTGCACGACCCCGAGCGGTTCGCGTTCGAGGAGATCACCGCCCCCGGCGGGGCGCTCGAGGGCATGCGACAGCTCAAGGAGGAGGGGCTGGTCACCGCGATCGGCGTCGCCGGCGGTGACCTCGAGGCGATGGAGCAGTACGTCGACCTCGGCGTGTTCGACGTGCTGCTCAACCACAACCGGTTCACGCTGCTCGACCAGTCGGCGAGCCCGCTGATCACGAAGGTCGTCGAGCTGGGCATGACCTACCTCAACGCCGCCCCCTATGCGAGCGGCCTGCTCGCCAAGCCGCTCGAGCAGAAGCCCCGGTACCAGTACCGCGAGCCCGACGCCGAGACGGTCGCGCGCACCCAGCGACTGCGGGCCCTCTGCGACGGCTACGGCGTCGACCTCGCCGCGGTCGCCCTGCAGTTCTCCACGCGCGACCCCAGGGTCACGTCGACGCTCGTCGGGGTCTCGCATCCCGACCGGGTGCACGAGCTCGTCGCCAACCGGGAGGCCGTGATTCCCGACGAACTGTGGGCGGAAGTGGCCGAGGTCGCCACGCACGACTGAGCAGCGCGGTCAGCGCACCCGCAGGCCGCCGCGCCAGCCCCGGCCGAGTGGCACCCGCCGCTC
>NZ_WJSP02000118.1 GCF_009720255.1 Agromyces humi
AGGCCGGCGCCGAGCTCGTGCTCGAGCCGGCGGAGTTCCGCGACCTCGTCGCCGGCGCCCTCGATCCCGCCGCGGTGCGGCTGGTGGCGGGCGAGTCCGAGGCGGTCGTGCGCTTCACCCGAACGTTCCGCATCGACCCGGTCGGCCCGGCACCGGATGCCTCGGCCGAGGCCGGGGCCGGGGACGCCGGCGCATCGGGCGCGCCAGCGGCATCCGTCGCCTGACGTCCCGAGCAGGCGCTGTCAGACCACCGGCAGCGGCTGGTGCGGAGCCTCGGGCAGGTCGACGAGGATCGCGTCGCCCGGTCGCACGACCCCGCCCTCGACGACGATCGCCATCACGCCCGCCCGGCGATGCGTACCGCCGGCACCGTCGCGCCGGATGAGGCGCTTCATCAGCCCGGCCTGGAAGCGCTCGATCTGCACGCAGGGATTGCGGAGCCCCGTGAGCTCGACCTCGGCCGAGTCGCCGAGCCGGATCCGCGTGCCGAGGGGAAGGGCCAGCAGGTCGACGCCCTCGGTGGTCACGTTCTCGCCGAGCTCGCCGGGCGCGACCTCGTGCCCCTCGACCGCGAGCTCGTCGAACACCTCCCGCTGGAGCAGGTGCACCTGGCGCACGTTCGCCTCGGTCCACGTGCCGCGGAATCGCGAGCGGCGGCGCACCGTCGCGCCCGCGTGAGCGTCGCCATCGATGCCGTGGCCCGCGATGAGCTCGATCTCGGCCCGCACCGGCTTCGAGAAGCGGTGGCCGTCGTCGCGCGCGACGGCGACGACGCGGGGTCGGTCCGGTGCGGAGGTCACCGGTCCAGTATCGGCTACGGCGAGACGTACACCTTGCGGAGCGTCTGCCGCACCGTCCAGATCGTGCGCATGCCCGACTCGAGGCGCACGACCGATCCGGGGGCGAGCACGATCGGCGAGGCGTGCGGATGCTCGAACTCCACGGTCGCGGCACCGGTGAGCACGACGAAGACCTCGTCGGCCTCCACGTCGCGCATCGCGCCGACGGTCATCTCCCACACGCCCACCGTTCGCTCGCCGTCGTCGTCGAGCACGAGGTGGCCCGTGGTCGGGCTGCCGGCGACGACCTGCTCGGCCTCGACCGGCAGGTGCTCGAGGGCGACGGATGCCGCATCCGCGATGGTGCCCGGATCGAGCCGCGGGCCCGCCGCCGCGCCCGATGCCCCCGAACCGGTGCTCATGAGTCGAACCCCAGGCCGAGTGCGTCGAGTGTCTTGAGCAGCATGTTGCGCTTCCCCTCGGTGTGATCGGCGCGGTCGAGCGACCAGCGCGTGGCGTTGATGCCGATGGCGGCCGCGGGCTCGGGCGGGAACGGCAACGGGCGCTCGCGCACCATCCGCAGCCGGGTGCGCTCGTTGTCGCGCTGCTCGAGGCGGTCGAGCATGACCTCCGCGGCGAACCGCGTGGCCGCGACGCCGAGCCCCGTGAAGCCGGCCGCGTACGCGACACGGTCGTCGCGTGCCGTGCCGAAGAACGCGCAGAACCGGGTGCTCGTGTCGATGGCGCCCGCCCATCGATGCGTGAACCGGAGGCCCTCGAGCTGGGGGAAGGTCGTGAAGAAGTGGGACGCGAGCCGCTCGAACGACTCGGGCCGGTGCTCGTACCGCGCGCGCACCCGACGCCCGTAGTGGTACACCGCGTCGTAGCCGCCGAAGAGCACGCGATTGTCGCGCGAGAGCCGGTAGTAGTGGAACTGGTTCGCGAGGTCGCCGAGGCCCTGCCGGTTCGACCAGCCGATCGACGCGAGCTGCTCGGCGGTGAGCGGCTCGGTCATGAGCGCGTAGTCGTAGACCGGCACGGTCATGAGCCGGTTGCGCTTGAGCAGGCTCGGGAACACGTTCGTGGCCAGCACCGCCCGCTGCGCAACGACCCAGCCGCCGTCGGTGACGAGGGTGACCGCGCCTGTCGACCCCGGCGTGTCGATGCGACGCACGGGGGAGTGCTCGAAGATCTCGACGCCCAGCTCCTCCGCCACGCGGGCGAGCTCCGCCGCGAGCTTCGCCGGGTGCAGGATGGCGCTGCCGCGAGTGTCCCACGCGGCCGCGAGGTAGGTGGGCGAGTCGACCTCGGCGCGCACGGCGGCCTCGTCGAGGAAGCGCACGCTCTCGTCGCCGCGGGCGGATGCCGCTGCCGCCTCCTCGCGCAGCCACTCCACCTGGTGCGGCTCGACCGCGAGCGAGAGGGCGCCGTTGCGCTCGAACTCGAAGTCCATGCCGAACTCCGACTCGGCCGCCCCGATGGCGTCGAGGTTCTCGAGACCGAGTCGTTCGAGGATCGGCATCTCCTCGGGCCAGCGTGACATCCCGTTCTCGCGGCCGTGGGTGAGGCTCGCCTCGCAGAATCCGCCGTTGCGTCCGGATGCCGCCCAGCCGATCGACTTCGCCTCGAGCAGCACGACGCGCGCCTCGGGGTTGCGTCGCTTCGCGAGCACGGCCGTCCAGAGCCCGGTGTACCCGCCGCCCACGATCGCGAGGGTGGCGACACGCTCGCCGGTGAGCCTGGGCCGTGGCCGTGTGGCCTCGGCGCTGAGGTCGTCGAGCCAGAACACGCGCTGCTCGGTCTCGGCGAGCGAGTGCTCGACGACGGATGCCGGCGGCCGGCGGCGTTCGAATACGGTCGTTCCCACGGCGATCACTCCAAGGCGGTCGGGGTTCCATCCTCCCGCGCGGCGACCGGCGGGCGCCAGCACCGTCGTGTCGCGACATCCGCTCGGCGCCGGACAGGCTGCCCGATGCGAGCTGTCACTTCCGGCGGAGATACGATCCGGCGCGCCGCCTCGAGCAGCGGGACTCCGGCGCGCCGGATCGTATATCCGCCGTTCGAGGCAGTCGGTCGCGGTCAGCCGCGCGGCGCGTGCGCCTCGAGGAACTGGTACACCTCGGTCTGGTCGACGCCGGGGAACGTGCCCGTGGGCAGCGCCGCGAGCAGCGACGTGGGCGTGCGCGCGGCCGGCCACGAGGCATCCGCCCACGTGTCGGCCAGGTCGCCCGGCGGGCGCCGGCAGCAGGACTCATCGGGACAGCGCGACACCGCACGATGAGGTGTCTCACGTCCGCGGAACCACTTCACGTGCTCGAAGGGCACCCCGACCGACACCGAGTACTCGCCCTCCTTCGCCTTCTCGATGCGCGAGGTGCACCAGAAGGTGCCCGACGACGTGTCGGTGTACTGGTACCAGGGGCTGAAGCGGTCGTCGACGTCGAAGACGGTGCGGGCCGTCCAGTTGCGGCACACCGTGGTGCCCTCGACGGCGCCGAGCGCATCGCTCGGGAACCGGACCCGGTCGTTCTCGTACGCCTTGATGATCGTGCCCGACTCGTGCACCTTCATGAAGTGCACCGGGATGTCGAGGCGCGCCGTCGCGAGGTTCGTGAACCGGTGCGCGGCGGTCTCGTAGGAGACGGCGAAGTGGTCGCGGAGCTCCTCCATCGAGATGCGGCGCAGGTTCTTCGCCTCGGTGAGGTAGCGCACCGCGGCCTGCTCGGGCAACAGGATCGCGGCCGTGAGGTAGTTGGTCTCGATGCGCTGGCGCAGGAAGTCGGCGTAGCCGCGCGGTTCGTCGTGGTCGAGCAGATGGCTGGCGAGCGCCTGCAGGATGGGGGAGCGGGAGTCGCGCGACGGCGACTGCTGCGTCGGCAGGTAGATGCGGCCGTTGCGCTTGTCGGTGACCGACCGGGTCGAATGCGGCAGGTCGCCCACGTAGTGCAGCGAGTAGCCGAGGTGGCTGGCCATGTCGGCGACGAGCTGGTGCGACACCGGGCCACCCGTGTGGCCGACGGCCTCGAGCAACTCGGCCGCCTTCGCCTCGAGCTCGGGGTAGAAGTTGTCGCGGGCGCGCATCTCGGCGCGGAGCTCGGCGTTCGCTCGCCGGGCTTCCTCGGGCGTGGCCGCCCGCTCCCGGTGCAGCCGGTCGATCTCGTGGTGCAGGGCGAGGATCGTCTGCAGGGTCTGGTCGCTCATGCCCTTCGCCACCCGGAACGGCGGCAGGCCCAGCGCCGCGAAGACCGGTCCGCGCTGGGCTCGCTCGACGGCGATCTCGAGCGCCGCCCGCTCCGATGGGGCGTCGGGCTTCAGCAGCTCATCGGCCGTGGTACCGAGCGCGAGCGCGATCGTGCGCAGCATCGACAGCCGCGGCTCGCGCTTGCCGTTCTCGATGGCCGACACCTGCGACGGTGCGCGGTCGATGGCGGCCGCCAGCCGGCCGAGCGTCATGCCGCGGGCGACGCGGCGTTCCCTGATGCGGCGCCCGAGGGTCAGCGCGTCGACCTCGTCGGCGTCGGCGTCGGCGGAGTCGACCTCTGCGGTGCTGCGATCGGCGGTGACCATGCCTTCGATGCTCACACGGGTGAGCGGATGCCGCAAACAGAACAACCGAGGAAGTTCTGCGTTCGAGCGCCTCCGGTGCCGATCTGAGCCCGCACGCGTCGTGCTCCGCGGGAGAGAAGCGCGGATCTTCCGTCGGGGCAGGCTCCGCGGAGTCAGGGTTTCAGAGCGTCACGACGTCAGGGCGGGCTTCAGCTCCTTGGCGAAGAAGTCCATGAACCCGTCGGGGTCGGGCCCGTTGTTCGCGAGCACGACGTGGTCGTACCCCACCTGCTCGTACTCGCGGATCGCCTCGAGGTGCTTCGCGGCATCCGGCCCGCACGGCATCGACGCCGCGACGTCCTCGGGCCTCACGACCTGCGACGCCGCCTCGAAGTTGGCCGGGTTGGGCAGCTCGCTCATCACCTTCCAGCCGGTCAGCGCCCAGCGGCTCGTCTCGAAGGCGGCCTGCACGGCCTCCTCCTCGGTCTCGGCCCACGCGAGGCCCACCTCGCCGTAGGTCGGACCGCTGCCGCCCGCACCGCGATAGGCGTCGAACAGCTCGGACTTCGGCTCGGTGCCGAACATGCCGTCGCCGAGCTCGGCGGCCAGCTCCGCGGCATCCGTGCCCCCGGCCGCCACCGCGATCACGGGCAGCTCGTCGGGCAGGTCGAACACACGCGCGTCCTCGAGGTCGAGGTACTCGCCGCGATACGACTGGTAGCCGCCCTGCCAGAGCAGCCGGATGATCTCGAGCGCCTCGCGGAGCATCGCCTGCCGGTCGGCGACCGCGGGGAATCCGCGCCCGACGACGTGCTCGTTCAGGCGCTCGCCCGAGCCGACTCCGAGCGTGAACCGGCCGTCGGAGACGAGCGACAGGGTCGCCGCGGCCTGCGCGATGATCGCGGGGTGGTACCTCACCGTCGGGCAGGTCACGCCGGTGGCCAGGCCGATCGTCTCGGTGCTCGCTGCGATGGCGCCGAGCACCGTCCAGGTGAACGGCGAATGCCCCTGCGACTCGAGCCATGGATGGTAGTGGTCGCTCATCTCGACGAAGTCGAATCCGGATGCCTCCGCCAGCTTCGCCTGGCGCACCAGCTCGTTCGGGCCGAACCCCTCGGCCGACAGCTTGTATCCGTACCGCATGCGTCTCCCCTCGACCTCGGCAGGCTACGTGACCGATGGGGCTCGGGGAATGCGGTTGCGCCCTTCGAGCGCGCGGGGCACAATGCGGCGCCCGGAGCGCGCGGCCGGCACGCGTCGGCAGCGGTCAGAAGGGGCCGGTACGGGCGCGCTCGCGTTATACGCCTCGCTTCGACGGGTCGCAAGGGCCTTCTGGCCCTCGAACCGCACACCTAGCGTTTCTGGGGATACGAACGGGGCCTGCCTGCGCAGGCCACCGAAATGGGAAGTGAGTTGACGATGACGAACAGCACGACACCTGGATACCCGAGTTCGAACGACGCGTCATTCGGTGCGAACGAAGCGGCACTCGGCGGCTCCACCACCACCGGCGTCCCCGGAACGACGGGCACCACCGGAACGACGGGCACCACCGGCACCACCGGCACGACCTACGAGTCGACCACGCCCGGCAAGCGCGACGAGGCCGCCAACCTCGCCAAGGAAGCCGGCGACGCCGGCAAGCGCGTTGCGGGGACGGCCAAGGAGGAGACCAAGGCGGTCGGATCGGAGGCGCGCTACCAGGCTCGCCGCCTCGCCGACCAGGTCGGCAGCGAGGTGCGCCAGCAGGCCGCCACGCAGCAGAGCCGTGCGGCACGAGGGCTCCGCAGCATCGGCGATGAGTTCTCCAGTATGGCCAACGGCACCGGAAGCGGTTCGGGCTTCGCGGCGGACATCGCCCGTCAGGCCGGCGACCGCGTGGGCGCCGCCGCCCAGTGGCTCGACGAGCGCGACCCGCGCGCCCTGCTGCAGGAGGTGAAGGGCTTCGCCCGACGTCGTCCCGGTGTCTTCATCGGCATCGCCGTCGGCGCCGGCGTGGTCGTCGGCCGCCTGGTGCGGGCGCTGGCCCAGCCGTCGGACGACGACGACTCCTCCAGCACCTCCGGCCGCTACGCCTACGGCAACGGTGACGGCGCGTCCGCGCGCATCGGCACCGGCAGTGCGTACGGCACCACCGCCACGGGTACGGGGTATGCGACCGGCACCACGGGTACCACCGGCACCACGGGTACCACCGGCACGACCGGCACGGGATACGGCGCCGGCACGGTCGGCGGCGCCGCCGCAGACCCGCTGGCCGGTGAGACCTGGGCGGAGGGCGACACCACGACCTCGAGGGACGGTCTCTGATGACGAACCTGAACCAGCCGCGCACCGGCTCGCATGCGGCATCCGACCTGCCGACGCCGTCGGAGCAGCAGGCCGCGACGACGTCACTGGGCGACCTGATGGCCGAGGTCAGCCGTGACATCTCGACGCTCATCCGGCAGGAGATGGCGCTCGCCAAGGCGGAGCTGAAGCAGACGGTGAAGCAGACCGGGAAGGGCGCGGGCCTCTTCGGCGGGGCCGGCGTCGCCGGATTCTTCACCCTGCTGTTCCTCTCGATCGCCCTCTGGTGGGCGCTCGGATACCTCATGGGGAACGCGTGGTCGGCGGTGATCGTGGCGGTCATCTGGGGGATCGTCGCCGCGGTGCTGTACTTCACGGGCAAGAAGGAGATCGAAGAGGTCGAGGGCATGCCCCAGACCGTCGACACGGTCAAGGAGATCCCCGAGACGCTGAAGAGGAATGAGGAGAACCGATGAGCAACCCCGATGTCGTCCGCTCGGACGACCCTGATGTGATCCGCGCCGACATCGAGCGCACGCAACGTGAACTCGGCCAGGACGTCGATGCACTCGCCGACAAGGTGAACCCGGCCAAGGCCGCCCAGCGCCAGACGGACAAGGTGAAGCGCGCCGCGTCGCGTCTCAAGGACCGCGTGATGGGCAGCGCCTCGGACGTCGGCGACTCGGCGCAGTCCGCCGTGGGCCACGCCGGCGAGGCCATCGCCGATGCGCCCCGCAGGGTCGCGTCCGCGACGCAGGGCAACCCCGTCGCCGTCGGCCTCATCGCCTTCGGCGTCGGCCTCCTCGCCGCGTCGCTCATTCCGGCGTCGCGTGTCGAGCAGGACGCGGCCGAGAAGGTGAAGGACGCCGCGGCGCCGCTCGTCGACGAGGCGAAGGACGTCGCCAAGGAGTCGGCCGAGCACCTCAAGGAGCCCGCGCGCGAGGCCGCCGAGGCGGTCAAGGACCGCGCACAGGAGGGCGTCGAGAACGTCAAGGCCGAGGGCCAGGACGCGGCGTCCCAGGTGCAGGCCGATGCGAAGCACGCGGCCGACCGCCAGACGAGCTGAGGCCACCCACCGGCCATCCGAACGGATGCCCCGTCCGCCGCTCCCCCCGAGCGAACCCCCCTAGAGCGGACGGGGCATCGTCCTGCCCGCACGGCGCTCCGCCACCAGTTCGGCGATGACGTGCCGGGCGTTCGCGGCGAGCGGGGGATTGCGCGTCGCGTAGTAGGGCAGCTGCGCCAGCGCCTGCAGGAGCACCCACCCGCGGGCGCGGGCCCAGGTTGCGTCGTCGGCCTCCACGGCCCGTCGGAAGGCGTCCCGGGCCGCCGACGGCAGCAGGTTCCACGCGGCGCGGAGGTCGCTGGCCGGGTCGCCGAGTCCCATCGAGCTGAAGTCGAGCACTCCGACGAGGCGGCCGCGGCGCTGGTCGCCTGGCTCCACTGGTGCGCCGCCCCCACCGCCGCCGCCGACCAGCAGGTTGCCGGGCGAGAGGTCGCCGTGGATCCAGACCAGGCGGTCAGCGCGGGGCGCGGCCATCGCCTCCTCCCAGATGTCGGTCACGTCGTCGCCGACCGGGCGCAGCTCGTGCTCGAGGAGTGCGAGGTTCGTGCGCACGAGCTCGTCCTCCTCGTGCAGCGGCCGGGGCCACGCCGTCGTCGGCGCGCCGGCCGGGTCGAGTGCGCGCATGGCGACGATGAAGCGGCCGAGGTCGGTGGCGAGTGCGTCGGCACCGGATGCCGCAGCCGCGACGGGATGGACGCCGTCGATCCACCGGCAGACCGTCCACGACCAGGGGTACCCCTCGCCGGGGGCGCCGAGCGCGAGGGGCACGGGCGCGGCGAACGGCAGCGCGGGGGCGATCCGGGGCAACCACGCGAACTCCCGCTCGAGCGGGGCGACCGCCCAGTGGATTCGGGGCATCCGCACCGAGAGTCCGGGGCCGAGCCGGTACATCGCGTTGTCGGTGCCCGTCGACGGCACGGGCTCGACGGGCAGGTGCGCCCAATCGGGGAACTGCGCGGCGACGAGCGCGGCCGCGAGCGCGGCATCCGTCCGCACCTCGTCATCGTGCATGCGCCCGCTCGCGCCGGTCATGCGCGCACGAGGTGGCGCTCCCGGGAGGCGAGCACCTCGGGCACGTGCGTCTCCGCCCACGCGCGCATGCCGGCGAGCGGCACGAGCAACGAGGCGCCCAGCGGAGTGAGCCGGTACTCGACCCGGGGTGGCGACTCCGCATAGGCCTGCCGTGCGATGAGTCCGTCGGCCTCGAGCGCGCGCAGCGTCTCGGTGAGCACCTTCGATGTCACCACGCCGACGCGCGCCTTCAGCGCCGTGAACCGCAGCGGCCCGTCGTCGAGGGCGAGGATCACGAACATCGACCAGCGCTCGCCGATGCGCTGCATGACCACGCGACTGGGGCAGTCGGGGCGCAGCACGTCATTGGCGACGGCGTCGTCGATTGCGTCGGATTGCGTCACGGCTCCACCTCGGTTCCGTTGAAGTAACCGGTATCAAATCCATACTATTGCGGTCATGCGAATTCTCCTGACCGGGGCAACCGGATACATCGGATCGGCCGTGCTCGACGTGCTCGTCGAGGCGGGACACGAGGTCAGCGCCGTGGTGCGCACCGAACGGGCGGCCCGCGACGTCGCCGGACGAGGCGCCACCGCCCTGCAGGGCGACGTGACGGCCGTCGACTGGTTCGCCGCGAGGCTCGCCGAGGCGGATGCCGCGATCCACTCGGCCGCACCCGACGACGGTGCCCCAGCGTTCAACGATGCCGTCATCGACGCGGCCATCCGGGCCTACGGCAACGACGGCCGTCGCTTCGTGCTGACGAGCGGCATCTGGGAGTTCGGCGCCGGCGCCGACCTCGCCGACGATGCGGTGGTCGACCCGCCGGAACTCGTCGCCTGGCGGGTGCCGCGCGAGGAGCGATTGC
>NZ_WJSP02000119.1 GCF_009720255.1 Agromyces humi
AGGAGGGCCGCGTCTGGGAGCCGCATGTCGGACACTGGAGTGTGGCACCGTTCTCGGTGTTCCTGTTGCTCCGTGACCTATTCGGCTTGAATTCGTACGTTCCGTTCGGTGTGGCGGTCCTCGGGGCCGGGTGCGGCTGGCATGGCGGGCGTGGCGTCGTGCATGATCGACCTCCGACTCGTGCTGGCGATTCGAGCATGCCACGCCCGGGCGGGCGGAGCCCCGTCAGTCGTCGTCGATGAGCTCGAGGAGCTTCTTGGCCTCGTCGCGGATCTCGTCGTGGTCGAACTGGCCGGCACGGCTCTCGAGCGAGATCACGCCGCAGCGGTGCACCTTCCTGAAGTCGCCGTACGGGAACTTGTAGTGCGCCTTGGTCTCGCGATCCTCGTCGTCGTCGACGCCGAGGTGCCAGTGGCCGTACTCGGCCCAGCCGTGCTGTTCGATGAACGCGTTCTCCTCGTCGGCGCTCGGCGCGTCCTCGCTCCAGTCGTCGCGCTCGTCGCGCACCACCTTGCCGTCGCGCACGAGCGCTCGCGCCTGGCGGAGCCCGGGCTGATGCAGCTTCACGGTCATGTCGATCTCCCTCCGATCGGGCCGGGGTCGAGCTCAGCCCTTCAGCACCCGCAGTGCCGAGCCCTTGTGGGCCGCCCGGGCGCCGGTCTGCTCGCTCTCGACGATGAACGCGGGATCGTCGTCGCTCGCGGTGAACTCCTGCCCCGCGAACTCGAAGTCGGACGTGCGCCGTTCGATGACGCGTCCATGGGTGCGTCCCTGCGACGTCGCCCAGCTCACCCGATCGTGCACGGCGACCATGCCTGCGCCTCCCGACCTGTGGGGCCGCAGGGTGCGGCCCTCGCCTCCGGGCAGCGTAGGCGATGCGGCATCCGGCCTCACCCCCTTGACGGCCAGACGTAGGGGAGGTCCGGCGGCACGTCTGCGGCGAGCGCGCCGTAGAACGCCGGATCCTTGCGGAGCAGGTTCGAGCGGTGCGACCGGTGGAACTCCTCGGATCCGATCCACGGCGGCAACGCGAACGCGCCGGCCCGGTATGCCTCGCCGTCCTCGGGCACCGTGTCGAGCGCGTCGAGCGTCTTGATGCGGCAGGTGTCGGCGTGGCCGCGTCCGACCCACTCGTCGCAGATCGCGTCCTGGTACGCCATCAGCGCCGGCCGGTGGCCGCCCCACATCTTCACGACCGGATGGTGCCGCCAGCCGTACCCGGGCACCGTGAGCGCACGCATCACCTGGAGGGTCTCCACGCGCTGCTTCCCGAGCCGCACGGTGTCGAGCGCGGCGGCGCTGCTGGCGAAATCGGCGAACGGCAGGAAGGTCTGCATCCCTCCTCCCTTCATCCGGCGGCGCCAGCCTATGCACGCCGGCATGCCCCACGCCCGGGGTTGACGACGTGCGCGGGTTGGAACATCCGGCACGCGAACCGCTGCTGATCAGACCTCGTGCGCGTGGCACTCGCACTGGGGCTGACCACGACCGAGGCGGCGCCGGTACGTTCGGGGGGCAGTCCGTAGGCCGTACCCGCGCGCCCACGGCACCGAACAGACACCGAACCCGAATCGGAGAACGCAATGAAGCGTTGGCAATCCACCCTTGCGGGCGCCGCCACGGCGGCCGCACTCATCGTCGGAGGAGGCGGGATCGCCTATGCCGACAACCTCGTCGTCGTCGACACGCTCCAGGCGGACGTGAGCTCCATCTCACTCGGCAGCATCGCGTGCGGCACGCCGGCGAGCGCCTCGGTCGATCTCAGGATGAAGCGCAACGGCAGCGACGAGGGCAAGAACGCCTTCGCGGACTCCGCGGTCGTGACGCTTTCCGCATCCACGACGGAGGCGGAACTGTCGGCCGGCGGCGGCCAGCTCGTGCTGCCGTCGAACTGGGAAGCCCTGGGCAACAACGCGCTGAGCGCCGCGGTGAAGTCCACCATCAGCGTGACGTCGAACGTCGCCGGCCCCCACAGCGGCACCGTGACGTATTCAGCCGCCGGCCTGAACACCGACGGCAACACCATCACCCGCACCGACAGTGTCGGCGTGACGTGGACGACCCTCTCCTGCGGCGCGCCCACCCCGGTCGACACGATCGCGCCGGTCGTCGTCCTCACCTGTCCCGCCGGACTCGTCGAGCGCGGATCGAGCGCGGTCGCCACCTGGGTGGCGAGTGACGCGGGCGGCTCCGGTTTGGTCGGCGCCGCGAGCGGCACGCTCGCGGTCGACACGTCGGCCTACGGCCCCGCTTCCGCCGTCGCGGTCGCGGGCCTGGTGAAGGACCTCGCAGGCAACCCGTCGGCCGAAGCCTCGTGCTCGTACTTCGTGACCGAGCACACGCCCCCGGTCGTCGTGCTCACCTGCCCCACCGAGAAGGTGCTGCTCGGCTCCGACGCCGAGGCCACGTGGGTGGCCACGGATGAGGCGGGCGGATCCGGCCTGGCCACCGCGGCGAGCGGCACGGTGCCGCTGGACACGGACACCTACGGCCCGGCCACCGTGGTGGCTCCCGCCGGCACTGCCGTCGACAACGCCGGCAACGCGTCGGTCGAGGTCGAGTGCGACTACTTCGTGACCGAGCACACGCCCCCGGTCGTCGACCTCGTCTGCCCGGCGTCGCCGCTGCTGCTCGGCTCGTTCGGCGAGGCGACGTGGACCGCGTACGACCCGATTCCCGGATCGGGCATCGCCGACGGGTTCCCCACCAGCGGTTCGATCATGCTCGACACGTCCGGCGTCGGATCCAAGACCGCCACGGTCGCGGCCGGCACGGTGCAGGACAACGCGGGCAACACGTCGCTCGCCGTCGAGTGCGACTACTCGGTCGTGTACGACTTCGCCGGATTCTTCCGCCCGGTCGACATGGGCGGCGTCGTGAACTCGGTGAAGGCCGGCAGCGCCGTGCCGATCAAGTTCAGCCTGCACGGCAACCAGGGTCTCGACATCGTCGCCGCCGGTTCGCCGACGCTCACGCTCACCGCGTGCACGGCGGGCGCCTCGGTCGACGCGATCGAGGAGACCGTGACGGCCGGGGGCAGCACGCTCACGTACGACGCGGTCACCGACCAATACGTCTACGTGTGGAAGACGGTGAAGACGTGGTCGGGCAAGTGCGGCACCTTCGCCCTGACGCTCGACGACGGCACCACGCACACGGCGAAGTTCAGCTTCACCAAGTAGCGCGGCGTCGCGGTCCTGCACCGCGCACCACAGCACGAAGGGCCGGGAGCGCGACGCTCCCGGCCCTTCGTGCCACCTGCCGCCGACTACCCCGCGGCGTTCGACGCGGCCAGCAGCTGCTCCACCTGCTCGCGCCCGAGGCCCATGCCGGGGAACGAGGCGAGCCGCCCGATCGGGAACGACTCCATCATCTTGAACAGGCCGGGGTCGGCCATGAGCCCGGCGGTCTCGCCGTCGCCGAGCGCCGACATGGCCTGCATGATGTACTGCGACGCGACCGGGTGGGCGAGGAGCTCGCCGATCGACGAATCCATCGTGAGCGGCACGGGCACGGCGTCGCCCTCGACGTCGACCGAGACGGTGGCGCGGATGTCGCGACTCGACGCCGCGACCTCGACCGAGTAGCTGCCTCCCTCGACGACCCAGCGGTCCACCCGCGTGTCCCAGTAGGCGAGGTCCTCGCGACGTACGTGCACGTCGACCTCGCGGGATTCGCCCACCCCGAGCGCGACCTTCGCGAAGCCCTTGAGCTCCCGCGGGGCGCGCACGACGGCGGAGCCGGGCAGGGACGTGTAGACCTGCACGACCTCGGCACCGGCGCGGTCGCCCGTGTTCGTCACGGTCACGCGAACCGTGAGGCCCGAGGCATCCGCCGACACCGAGGCATCCGAGTAGGCGAACGTCGTGTACGAGAGGCCGTGCCCGAACGGGTACGACACCTCGAAATCGCGCGCGTCGTACCAGCGGTAGCCCACGAAGAGTCCCTCGCCGTAGCGCACGTGCGAGTGCTCGCCAGGGAAGTCGAGGTACGCGGGGCTGTCGGCGAGCCGCAGCGGGATCGTCTCGGCGAGGCGGCCCGACGGGTTCACGACGCCGTAGAGCACGTCGGCCACGGCCCCGCCGCCGGCCTGGCCGAGCAGCCAGCCCTCGACGATCGCGGGCGCCCGGTCGGCGAGCCCCGACAGCCGCACCACGCCGCCGTTCGACAGCACGACGACGGTGCGCGGGTTCGCGGAGATGACCGCGTCGGCCAGCGCCAGCTGCGCGGCGGGCAACTCGATGTCGTCGCGGTCGAAGCCCTCGGACTCGAGCGCGGCGGGCACGCCGAGGAAGAGCAACACGGTCTCGGCAGCAGATGCCGCGGCCACGGCCTCGGCGGTGAGCTCATCGGAGACCTCGCCGTCGTCGCCGTAGCCGGCCGCGAACGGCAGCTCGGCGCCGGCGAGCGCCCGGAGCTCATCGAGCGCGTTGTCGAGGCGGGTCGGGTTGATCTGCGACGAGCCGGCGCCCTGGTAGCGCGGCGTGCGGGCGAGTTCGCCGATGACGGCGACGGCGGTGCCCACTCCTGTGGGTCCGGGGGTGAGCGGCAGCACGCCGTCGTCGTTCTTCAGCAGCACGATCGACGCCGCGGCGACCTCGCGGGCGAGCGCGTGGTGGGCGTCGGCGTCGTACGCGGCATCCGCCTTCGCGCCGCGCAGGGCCTTCTGCACGAGCTCGACGTTGCGGCGGGCGGCCGTGTCGAGCAGGCGCTCGTCGAGCACGCCCGAGCGCACGGCGGCGACGAGCTGGGCGTCGGTGCGACCCTCACTCGACGGCATCTCGAGGTCGAGGCCGGCCGCGAGCCCGGTGACGCGCTCGTTCACGGCGCCCCAGTCCGAGACCACGAGGCCCTCGAAGCCCCACTCGTCGCGGAGCACCTTCGTGAGCAGCCATGGGTCCTCGGAGGTGTACACGCCGTTGAGCCGGTTGTACGAGCACATGACGGTCCACGGCTGCTCGTCCTCGACGACGCGCTGGAACCCGCGCAGGTAGATCTCACGCAGCGGTCGCTCGTCGATGTCCGCCGAGACGCGCATGCGGTCGGCCTCCTGGTTGTTCGCGGCGAAGTGCTTCAGCGAGGCGCCGACCCCCTGCGACTGCAGGCCGCGCACGAGCGCGGAGCCGAGCACGCCCGACACGATGGGGTCCTCGGAGAGGTACTCGAAGTTGCGTCCGCACAGCGGCGAGCGCTTGATGTTGATGCCGGGGCCGAGCAGCACGCCGACCTGCTCGGCGAGCGATTCCTCGCCGAGGGCGATGCCGACGCGCTCGAGCAGCTCGGTGTCGAACGACGATCCGAGCGCGACGGCGGGCGGGAAGCAGGTGGCCGGTACGCTGTCGCCGATGCCGAGGTGGTCGCTGCTCGCACGCTGCTTGCGCACGCCGTGGGGGCCGTCGGTGAGCATGATGGCCGGCAGGCCGACGCGCTCGACGGGCTTCGTCGTCCAGAAGCTGGCGCCGCTCGTGAGCGAGGCCTTCTCCTCCAGGGTGAGGCCGGCCACGACGTCGGCGGCGCTTCGGTCGATGGCGGATGCCGCGGCATCCGTCGCCGGGTTCAGGGTGTCGGTCATGGGTGGATCCTTCCGGTTGAGGTCATTGTGGCGGCATCCGTCATCACTTCACGGCCTTGATCGGCCAGACGGCGAACGCACCGAGGACCGAGAGCACGATGCCGACCGGGAAGAGTCCGGCGTACCCGAACGAGAGCACGATCGCGCCGGCGACGCCCGGTGCGAGGGTCTGCGGCAGGGTCGCGGCGATGTTCACCACGCCGAGGTCCTTCGCGAACGACTTCGCCGACGGCAGGACCTCGCTCATGAGGGCGGTGTCGACGGCCTGGAACATGCCGAAGCCGAGGCCGGCGATGAAGGTCATGATCATCCAGGCGGTGACGTCGGGCCAGGCCCAAGGCAGCAGGAACGCGAGGCCCGTGACGGCCGACGACGCGAACACGAAGGGCTTGCGACGGCCGACCCGGTCGGAGATCGGCCCTGATGCGACGGTCGCGATGAGGATGCCGGCGAGGCTGATGAGGCCGAGCACGGGGATGACCGAGCCGGGCTCGGCGATGCCGAAGTAGTCGGTGAGCAGGAAGAACTGGTAGCCCGTCACCGCGAAGTAGCCGGTGTAGAGCAGCAGGCGGCCGGTGAACGCCCAGAAGAAGTCGGGGTGCTTGACCGGGCTGACCCAGAATGTGCGGAGGAAGTCGGCGAAGCGGAACGGCTCGGGCTCCAGCTCGGTCGAGGAGTGGTCGGGGTTGAAGACGATGAACAGCGTGAGGATCACGAGCGACAGCGCCGCGAAGGTCACGTACCCGGCGGCGATGCTGCCGAGGAAGACCGACCCGATGATCTGGCCGCCGAGGGCGCCGACCATCAGGCCGATGCCCGAGAGCGCCGCGAAGGTGCCGCGTCGCTTGAGTGGCACCCGGTCGGGCATGACCGCGCTGAGCGGCCCCTGCGCGAAGTTGTAGGTGATCTGCACGAGGGTCCACGCGATGACGACGCCGACGAGGCTGTTCGCGAAGGCGAGGCCGACGAGCGCGAGGCCGCCGGCGAGCGAGCCGAGGAAGATCCACGGCGCGCGGCGCCCGAACCTCGAGCGCGTGCGGTCGGAGATCTGGCCGGCGATCGGCTGGGCGAGCATGGAGAAGAACGCGCCGATCGTCATCACCACGGCCAGGTTCGCGACCTTGTCGGCCTCGCCGAACTGGGCGGTGATCTGCGCCGGGAGGAGGATGCCGGGCACCGCTCCCCAGATGAGGAAGATGCCGAGGTTCGCGGGGATGATCCAGCCGAGGAGGCGGCCGATGCCCCTGATCGGCGCTGGCGGATCCTCGTTGCCCGTGGCCTCCTCGAAGAACGCGACGGGCTCGTCGACCTCGTCGGTGCGGGGATCGGCAGCGGGTTGCGGGGTCGACGCCATTGTCATCGGGGGAATCCTCTCGGGGGTCTCAGCACTGAGTCGGCAAAACCATACATCGCTCGGTTTTCATTTGCAACAGCCGTTCCGTACCATGCAGGTATGGCACGCAGGGGTTCGTACGCGAAGGGCGTGGCGAAGCGCGAGGAGATCCTCACGACCGCGCTCGACGTCATCGCCCGCAACGGCTATCGGCGCACGTCGGTGCGCGAGCTCGCCGACGCGGTCGGCCTCAGCCAGGCCGGTCTCCTGCACTACTTCTCGTCGAAGGAGGAGCTCTTCCAGGAGATCCTCCGCAAGCGCGACGAGGTCGACACGGGCGGATTCGTCGACAACGACCTCGAGCACCCGGTGGAGGGATTCTTCGCGGTCATCCGGCACAACTCCGAGGTGCCCGGCCTGGTGCAGCTCTACGCCCAGGTGTCCACCGAGGCGTGCGATCCCGACCACCCCGCGCACGCGTTCTTCGTCGACCGGTACAACCAGTTCCGCGGGGTCTTCGGCACGCTCGTGCGCGACGAGCAGGCCGCCGGCAACATCGATCCCGAGCTCGACGCCGACCGCATCGCCAACCTCTTCCTCGCCGCGGCCGACGGCCTGCAGACCCAGTGGATGCTCGACCCGTCGATCGACATGGCCGATCACGTCGCCTATCTGTGGCAGCTCGTCACGCGGAAGGCCTGAGCGGATGCCGCGGCCGCAGCGCAGGTCGCTGATGCCGCCACCCGCCGCGGTCGCCGCGGTCGCCGCGGCATCCGATCCCGTGGTTGAGTTCCGGCACCGCGTCTCCCATACTTGATTCCCAAGCGTCACTCGGTTTTCAACCGAGGCATCCGCCCCCATCGAAGCGTGCGTGAGGAGCTGCCGTCATGTCGGTCGCCGGAACCGAGACCCACCCCGAGGTCGACACCGTCACGGGCCGCGTTCGCGGCCGTTGGCGCACGGATGCCGCGGGCAACCGTTCTGCGGCCTTCCTCGGCATCCCGTTCGCCGAGGCACCCGTCGGCGAGCACCGCTTCGCCGCCCCGGTCCCCCGGCGACCGTGGGAGGGCGTGCTCGACGCCACCGAGTTCGGAGCCACGGCGCAGCGCGGCGACCCCGGCGTGACGCTCATCCCCGAGCCGTCGGTGCCCGGCGAGTCCACGCTGAACGTGAACGTCTTCACACCGGCGCCCGCGGCCACCGGTGCGACCACTGGTGCGACCACCGGCACCGCCCTGCCCGTGCTCGTCTACATCCACGGCGGCGGCTACTTCGCGGGCTCCCCGGCGAGCCCCTGGTACGACGGGCAGGCGTTCAACCGCGACGGGGTCGTCACCGTGTCGATCTCGTACCGCCTGGGGTTCGACGGCTTCGGCTGGATCGCGGATGCCCCGCTGAACCGCGGCGTCCTCGACTGGCTGCTCGCCCTCGAGTGGGTGCGCGACAACATCGCGGCGTTCGGCGGCGACCCGGCCCGGGTGACGATCGCGGGTCAGTCGGCCGGCGGGGGTGCGGTGCTCACGCTGCTGGGCATGCCCGCGGCCCAGCCGCTCATCTCGGGCGTCTACAGCATGTCGGGCGTCGCGGTCGACGTCACGCTCGCAGAAGCCGAGGAGTTCGGCCGCAGGCTGGCCGCGCTGGGCGGCGTCGAGCCGACTCGCGCGGGGCTCTCGTCGCTGGGCGAGGCGCGCATCCTCGAACTCCAGAAGCAGCTCACCGATCCGGCGCCGGGCGGCAACCCGATGGCCATGCTCCGCGGCTTCATCGAGGATGGGCTGCCACTCGGGCCGGTGGTCGACGGCGACCTCATCCCGAGGGCGACGATCGACGCGATCGCGGCGGGTGTCGGCGCCGACAAGCCCCTCGTGCTCGGCGCCACCGACGACGAGTTCTCGATGATCCTCGACGGCGCGAAGGACAAGCTCCGCTGGGTGCCCGCAAGCTTCCTCCTCGGCAAGGTGGGGCTCGCGCGCGCCGAGCGCACGACCTACCTCGGTGCCAACGCCGACGTGCGCCGGCTCGGCACCGCGGCGGTCCTCGGCCGGTACCTCACCGACCGGATGTTCCGCACCCTCCTCCTGCGCATCGCCGCCGCCCGAGGCGACGCGCCGACCTGGCTCTACCGCTTCTCGTGGCGGTCGCCGAACTTCGGCCGGGCCGTGCACTGCGTCGACGTCCCGTTCTTCTTCGACTGCCTGGGTGCCGAGCGGGTCGACGCGATCGGCGGGGACGCCCCGCCCCAGGCGCTGGCCGACGAGGTCCACTCCGGCGCGGTCGCCTTCGTCGCGCAGGGCGACCCGGGCTGGCCGCGGGTGACGGATGCCGCGGCCACCGCACGGGTCTACGACGTGCCGTCCGTGGTGTCCGCCGACGCGTTCGCCGGCGTCCGCCCGCTCGTCGCTCGCTGACCTTCCGGGCGGCGTGCCCCGAACGGGGTACGTGACCCAAGGCGACACGCCGACCATGCTTGCGAACATGACGAACGTCGGCGAGACATCCGTTCCAACCCCCGGCGGCCCCCTGGCCGCGCAACCCGAACACTCCGCCCTCCTCCTCGAGCACCTCGTGATCCACGGGCCCGCGACCCGCAGCGAGCTCGCCACGGCGACCGGGCTCGGTCGCGGCGCCATCGCCGGCCTCGCGGCG
>NZ_WJSP02000012.1 GCF_009720255.1 Agromyces humi
TCCGTGTCACTGATGACGACTGAACCTTCTTTGCAGGCGGTCAGCTTTGACACGTCTGCTGCCTTGGCCTGTGCGACGCCGGTCGGCCCGCATGGTGGCGGCGCTGCCGTCGCTACGCCAGCCTGCGTCACCACAAGCAGCAATCCGGCGACGGCACCGAGCATGATCTTTCGCATATGTTCCCCCCAGAATGATGCGGCGCGGCCAAATCTAGGGTGACGAGCGTTGTGGCGTCAAGGACATCTGGTCCAGAGCCTGTGCTTGGTCATCGGTCCCCGCACAGGGAGAAGTTGCCGCATGTCTTCCTTGTACCCGCGAGCCAAGGAATACACATGACTGATCTGACGACCCCGGAATCGCCCCGGTTCGGACACCAGGCGCCGGAAATCGACCTCGACCTGTTCGCGCAAGCGGCCGCCGAGCAGCCGCAGCAGCGCACCACCCCGTGGTCGAACGCTCCTGCGCTCCCTGCTGACGAGGATGTGTACGCGGCCGCGTACGACACCGACAGCACCGCCTCCACGAACACGGTCGACGACCACGACCCGTTCGACGATGAGCCCAACGAGCCGGCCACCGCCGGTACCCGGAAGCCTCGGAACCGCGACCGCGCGAACCTTCGTCGCGGGATCGCGAAGTACGACCAGCTGCTCACCGCACGCCCGGAGCTCCGCGCCGCCCTCGCCGCTGTGCTCCGCGTCCAGGACAGCGCCCGCGACCTCACCTTCGCGATCATGGCCGGTCAGCGCACCGCCGCCCGGGCGATCGACGATGTCAGGGAGCTCAGCTCGCTGGCCGAGACGCCCGTCGACGCGCTAATCGCGGCGGTCAGCCTGCCGCGCCACCGCATGAAGGCGGTGTGGGCGCTCCTCACCGCGCTCGACCACGCCCGCGGCCCACTCCCGCAGGCAGACGTGAAGGCCGGAGCGCTCCTCATGAAGCACGCCACCCAGCTCACCGACACCGACCTCGAGGAGCTCGCCGCCGTTCACGAACTGGCGAGGCGCTGACATGGCCCGCTGCAAGTCGTGGCGGCCGAAGCGTCACGCGAAGCACCCCGTGCCGACGAAACCGGGGGAGTGCCGCGGCTGCTGGACCGTCTGCCGCAGCCGCATCGAGCCCGGCACCGTCCGATGCGATATCTGCCTCGAGGCGCTCATCACCCACCCCGACCCTGAGGTGCGTCGCGCACTCGTCGTCGAGGAGGGAACCGACCTGAACACGCTGATCCGCCTTGCGTCCGACGACGAGTACTCCGTTGCGCTGGCCGCCGAAGGGGCGCTCGAAGAGCTCGACAACCAGACCGTCCAGACACCCGACCCGGGCTACGACCCGTGGGCAGACCGATAGGAACACCATGGCGAAGAAGAACCGACACTCCATCTGGGACGACACCAACCTCGTCGAGGCGGAGAACACCAGGTCGAAGCCGGTCCAGTCCAGCGAGACGAGCCGTCGATTCGTCCGCGGCTACACGAAGCTCGCCACCTACTCGTTCCCGCTCGTCCTCGTCATGCTCGGCGTGATCTGGACGGACATGCCGACCCCGGAGGACTTCGTCCAGGCGGAAGCGTCTGAGCAGATCGACTCGCCCGGGAAGGCTGAGGCGTTGCTGGCTCAGGATGCGTGGCTCGAATCGGTGCCGGCGCCGCTCTCGAACGGCCGGGTGCTCTCATGGGACGGCTTCGACGTCGTCCCCGAACCTAAGCTCGACGAGGTGGTCGCGAAGGCGGTCACCACCCCGGAGTACGACATCGAACTCCACCACTTCACCCTCGTCGACGGCGCCGGCAACCGGTACCTCTCCGACGTCGCGGTGGCCGTCACCGAGAAGGAAGGCGCGACGGCGCTCAGCACCCCGTCGCTCAGCCCGATCGCGCCGGCGGCCAGCGGTTGGGCGACGAACGGTGCCTGGTACGGCCTGAAGAGTGCCACTCCCTCCGACGCGGTTCGCGTCGCCGTCTCCGACTGGGCTGTCGCGTTCACGTCCGGGGACGCGGAGGTGCTCGGACAACGAGTCGGCGATGAGGCGGAGAACCACGAGTACATGCCCCTCTACGGTGTCGCGTCCGTCGAAGCGAACGTCGTCTCCGCAGCATCCGTCCCTGTCGTCGAGGACGGCACCGTCTCGGACGCGAAGCCGAAGCAGCTCGTCGCCCAGGTCGAGCTGAAGCTCACGTGGCTGGGCCCCGACGGTAAACCGCAGGAGAGCGTCGTCGGTGGCGGCCACGGCAACAGCGTCATCACCTACGACGTGCTCATCAACGCCGCGAACACGAAGGCGCCGAAGGTGGTCGCCTGGGGTGGCCCGGGCACCGGCACATCCCTGAAGGAGTACCAGAACGCGGTCGTCGACCGTGAGCTCACGGAGGCAGGCAACTGATGGCACGCACCCCGAAGGTCGCAGACACCGCGGCGAAGTCGACACCTGACTTCCCGACGATGGTGAAGAAGCGGTTCCGTGACGGCCGCATCGTCGGCATCGACGACAGCGTCTGGCTGTACCGGGCGGTCCCGCTCGCCCCGGTGTCCGAAGCACGCACCGCCGAGGACGCCGTCAACGCCGGCCACACCATCCAGCAGGCCCTGAACGGTCTCGCCGGCATGGTCCGGCTCCGCAACAAGCAGCGGAACATGAACAAGGCGGGGTACCGGCAGGTGCACATGCTCCTGGTCAACATCCCGCAGTACTACGAACCGCCGGCCGACCACCCGAACTACGCGTACCTGAAGGAGGGCTACGCGGACCTGCTCACGTACCGTCGTGCGCTTGTGTTGGGTGTACGCCTCAACGCCCAGCTCGGCAACGGCTCCCTCCGCTCCGCGTTCGACTCGGCCGTCGAGTCGATCGTCCGAGGCGGCACGCCGATGTCCGACTACGACCAGGACTTCGAAGCCGTCGACCAGGTCCTCACACGTGCCGGCCTCTTCACACCGAACCCGGCGGACTTCCGCTACCTCAACGGGTGGTTCAACTACGGGATGAACTCCGACGTCCCGATCGTCTACCACGACAACCACGTCCACTTCTTCCAGTCCGGACCTGCCGCCCGCGCCGCCGCACGCGTCGGCCTCGACGACTGCGACAGCTGGCTCGACATGCACGGTACGCACGCGCTCACCTTCGCGGCAGTCGAGTCGTTCGAGCTCCCGTACGTGTCCGTGTACGAAGACACCGGGCGGTGGGCGTCCCGGCTCATCGAGTCGGACGTCACTGCGATCTCCATCCGCGGCAAGGTCGAACCTCCTCAGGTGACACGCGAGGTCATGCGGAAGCAGATCGTCGACTACCGGCAGGAGCTCGAGGAGCGCCGCGAGAAGAACAAGCTCGACCGCGCCGAACTCGACGAGAAGTCCAACGAGCTGCAGCAGGTGGAACGCGACTACGCGTCCGGCGCCGCCCCGGCAACCCTCATCGACGCCTCCGTCGTGGTTGCCATGCCCGGCATCGTCGACGACGTCAACGCCACCTCGGCAGCAAGCGTCGTGCAGATGAGCGCGATGCAGAACCGACAGCCCGGCGCCCTCGCCGAGATGATGCTCGCCTCGTCGATCGGCGCGAACCCGTACCTCGAGGACCTGCCCGCCACGACGATCGCGTATTCCGGCCTCCCGTCGCTCTCGAATGTGGGCGACAAGGACGGCGTGCTGTTCGGTGTGACGGAGCGCGACCGGCAGCCGGTGTATCTCAGCCACACAGCTGTGTCGGACGAGGACACGCCCCCGCTGATGCTGGTTGCGGCAGGCTCAGGGTCGGGCAAGACGATGCTGCTGCTGAACCTCGCCGACCAGCAGGCGCGAGCGGGCGTGCCGAACGTGATCGTGGACCCGAAGACCGGTTCGGACCACTCGGCGGCGGTGCTCGCCTCCGGCGGCCAGGTCGTGTCCCTCGACGACCTCGTCTCATCGGACGGTGCGCTCGACCCGCTCCGCTTCGCCGCGTCCCCAGAGGTCGGCGTCGACATGGCGGCTTCCGCGCTGCTCACCGTGAACCCGTGGGGACCGGAGATCCACCTCTACGAGGTGCCGCTGTACACGGCGATCGCACGAGGCGTCTCCCTCGGCGCCACCTGCACCGGCCAGGCGCTGCAGCTTGCGTACCAGGCGGAGCAGGATCCGAGGCACCGGGAGCTGCTCGAGCGCGTCATCGGCCCGATCTTCCGCCTCGCAGAGCAGAGCGCGCTGGTTCGCGCGTTCTTCGGTATCAACCCCTCGACGCGGGCCCTCCGGGTCGCGAACGGCATCACCTACATCAAGGTCGGCGACTACCGGCTGGAGCTGCCGACACCCGGGACGCCGAGAGAGCACCTCACCGTTCCCCAACGTCTCGCCGTCGCGACCGTGAAGATGATGTTCACCGGCGCCGGCATGGCGCTCACCGGCCGCGACGGTGTGCTCCACATGGACGAGGCATGGGTGGTGACCGGCACGACCCCGGAGGAGGCGGAACGCGCCGGCCGACTCGCGCGCTCTCAGCGATTCCTCCCCATCCTGTATTCGCAGGACATGTCCGGCGCCATCAACGCGAACCTGATGAACCACGTGAGCCGCATGGCGATCGGCCCGCTCGACGATGCGAACCAGGCTCGGATGGCGTTGCAGATCGCGAAGCTCGAGGAGACGAAGGAGCGGATCGACCGGATCACCGCCCGGAAGACCATCGGTGTCGCCGGTGACGAGGTCGCCCCGAACTGGCACTCGCTCCGTCCGCTGTCCGATCCGAAGACGCGGCAGAACCTTCGAGGCACGATTTTCATCTTCTCCGACCTCGCCGGCCGTGCCGTCCCGACCGAGGTGAAACTGTCTCCACAGTTCCTGGCGAGGGCTTCGACGAACCGTATCGACGTAAATCTCAGAAACCAACAAGCGGGCGTCTGAGCCCGTCGAGACCGTGTCAGCCGTATGGGGGACACGGTCTCGGCGCGTGCGGTGTCAAATCGAAGAGACGTGATCAGGGCTCATCTCTCAGTTGTAGATGACCTACAACGAATCAGCCCGAATACACACCAATAACAAGCAAAATCCTGCGATTTTGCCCATATTGACGCGCATGACGCGCGGGTGCAGACCACTCTCACCAACACCCACGCAGACCAAATCTCAACGGACCTGGCGCGCCGAGCCATAGCAGGAGAGGTTTCAGAAGCCGAAGCCCGAAGGGGCATCGCCTGGAACCTCGAAGCAACCGGCGTCGCAACAGAGGTCACTCGCGAGGCGCGCCACGGCGATCTGAAGCCGATGACTAAAGTTCGTCTCGTCGACGAGCTCAACAACCTCATCCATGGAAAAGCTGTCGGCGAGAACGGCATGAAGGCGAGCCTCGACCTCAAGCGCATCGCCGACGGCGCCTCCGCCACCGGCTGGGCCCGCAACCTCCTCCGCGTCGCCATGCCGTCGAAGATCCGCGACATCATCCACAACGACGTCGAGTACACGTTCTCCACCGTCGCCGACGACGAGCAGGCAGACACCAGCGCCATGAACGTCTTCGACGCCGCCCACCTCGAGCTCTCCGCCGAAGACGCGTTCACCGAGGACCGGTTCGCGTCCAGCTTCGAAGCCCTCGCCGGCCACAAGAACCTCCGCCACACCGGCCAGGCCAAGCAGAACGCCCACCATCTCCGCGCCGCCTACGACATCACCGCCCCCATCGTCGTCCCCGAAAGCGAAGCCGACCGCGAATGGGTCCAGGCGCAGCTCGAAGAAGACGAGATGCTCGCCTACCGCTCCCTCACCCAGTGGCTCGCGATCGTCACCTCCCGCGGCCGCGCCGCCAACCCGATCGACGACCGGCTCCTCGGCCTCTGGGACGACTTCACCGCCGAGCAAGCCGAAGACCTCGCCGAGTACCGACCCGGCTTCGCGCACACCGTCGCCCTCGCCGCCGTCATGCTCAGCCCCAAGCCGTCCCGCGACGTCGTAAACCAGGCCGTCAAGATCGTCACCATGGCCTCCGTCAACGAGGACTGGGAGTCGCACGCCAACGCACTCGTGCAGTCCTGGGTCGCCCGCGAATGCTCGCCGTTCTCCGAGTTCAAGTCCAAGTCCCGCGGCGACGAGAACGAGCAGCTCGCCCAGCACAAGATGGCAGCCGCCGCCTGGCCGGAGCTCGCGAAGACCGCAGCCGACTGGCACAAGCAGCCGCTCGGCGGGACCGTCGACGAGGTCCGCGACCGCATCGGTCGGATCTTCACGAGCGTCGACCCGGCGAACTTCCCGGCCTGAACGGCGGGGGAGACCCACTTAGGTAACGGAACGGTAACGGTGTTCGGGTGTGCGGAATCCGCCGCACACATACGCCACCATGCCCCACCCCGCACCGGCAATCCATCGCTCCGACGACGCAATCACCATCTGGAACGGCGACAGCCGGGACGTACTTCGTCAGCTTGAAGACAACAGCGTCGACCACATCGTGTGCGATCCGCCGTACGAAATCGATTTCACTAGGCAGCAGCGTGGAGTGTCCTGGGACCGCACGGGAATCGCCTTCGATGTCGAGTTCTGGAGTGACGCACTCCGCGTCCTGAAGCCCGGTGGGAACCTGGTCGCCGCGGGCGCCGCGCGCACCTACCACCGCCTCGCTGTAGCCGTCGAGGACGCCGGGTTCGAGATCCGGGACAGCATCGTCTGGTGCTACGGGCAGGGAATGAGCCTTGGATCGGCCGACGTCGCGCACGAGCTCCGCAAGGCCGGTCATGGCGACATCGCGGACGAGTATCAGGGCTGCGAGACCCGGCTCAAGCCCGCCTACGAGCCCTGGGTCGTTGCACGCAAGCCGCTCGAAGGCACGGTCGTCGAGAACGTCCTCGAGTGGGGGACTGGGTTCATGAACATCGATGCGGTCCGCATCCCGACCGACGAGGATCGGAGCCGCCGCAACGGTGACACTGATGCGTCGACCTGGAAGGTCGAGCGCGCCACCGAGCGCACCGAGTCCCACGCTGGCGGACGGTGGCCGACGAACATGATCCTGAGCCACGCCGAGGCGTGCGGCGAGGATGGTCCGTGCATCGACGACTGCCCGGTGCAGATGATCAAGGCCCAGGGCAAGAAGTCCGACTCGTCGCGGTATTTCCCGATCCTGCGGTACGAGAGCAAAGCCCGTGGCGCCGAGCGACCCCAGAAGGGCTCCAGGGACGAGCACTCCACGATGAAGCCGATCGCGCTAATGCGATGGCTCGTGCAGCTGGCCGCTATGCCCGGCCAGACGGTTCTTGACCCGTTCCTCGGATCCGGGACGACCGCTGAGGCATGCATCGACTCTGGCGTGGACATCATCGGCATCGAGCTCGAGGCGAAGAACATGCCGGCGATCGATGAGCGGATCGATCGGGCGTTGGCGCGCAAGCTCGAGGCTGCAGCCTAGAGCTCGAGATCCGTCGCCCGACATGTGAACAGCTCCGGGAACAGCGGCCCCCAGGTGCTGGCGGACCCCGCTCGGCACTAGGCCGATAATGATTCTTATGTCGGTTTGATCGTGCGTTATTGCATCAGATGCAATCGCAAGCCACTCTCCTGCTCGCCGACGGAAAGCCGGTTCAGTCGGTACCGTACGGTTGTCGCATGGAGATGCAGCAGGTCGATGCAGCCGCGCTTGTCGGAATGGTCAATCAGCGCCTGGCCAACAACGGAACCGAGTTCCTGTCTGCCAGCGAGATGCCTGTCGGACCATTCGGCACATCCGTGTTCGGGACGATCAAGGGCCGTCCCGTACGGCTCGATTTTGTCATCAACCCTGAGAACGATCGTCGGGCAGTTCATCTCTTCGACGTACGCACGAAGCAACCTCTCGCCGAGCGCCTGATGGCTGCCACATTCGAAGAAGCGATCGATGATTACCCGTGGACCGCGACGATCGCCGCACTCGTCCTGACCTGACCGCTCGTCCGTGACAGCTGCTCACCAGGTGGGGATGACTCGTCTCCACTCGTGACCTGTCGGCAATCCAACGCGCTCGTCTAACGCGAGGTTGCGGTAGGCAGGTGGAAGCAGCACGGGTGCGTAGCTCTGGTCGATCTCAAGCAGATCCCATCGATCTTCGTAGCTCGCGAAGACTCCGAGCAGCACCCGCGCGCGTTCGACAGATGCGTTGCGTTTCCCTGCGGGTGCCAGTGGATCTGTCAGCCAGTCCATGTGCGAGATCCACGCGGCCGCGGCGACGTGGATCCTCGGGACGACGAAGCATCTCGGATGCTGGCTGAGATCAGTCGGGATGGCCACCAGAACGAAATACTCGCGTCCATGGAGGCTCGGGGCCTGTGACTTCGGCCCGATGGGCCAGCTGATCGAGTCCATCTTCGCGCCGCGCGCGCCCTTGACCTGGATTTCGACGAGTCGACGGTCGCTTCCCTCCGTCATCACGGCAAGAATGTCTGTTCGTTCGAGCCCGTCCCGGGTCATTGCGGGCGCCCAGCCTCGCCGCGCCAACTCGGCGGCGACATGGTGCTCGCCGATCGTTTTCGTCTGCTTCGTGTCGACCACGATCTGAGGCTACTGTGCACGGCCGACGTGGCCCGAGCGTGCAAGTTCCAGGTTCCGTCGTCGGCTTCCTCCATGTCCGCCGCATGCCTTATCGACGTGCTCTCCCTGCTTCACCATCGGCGTCTCCGCTCCCCTCGCCCGTCCGGAGGTTCCGAATGCTGACCGCCCGTCAGTTCGCCGATACCGTCGCTGAGGTTGCACCCGCGCGCCGGCACCTGAGGGCGGTCGTCCACGAGGTTAACAAGCCGAAAATCCGCAGGCGCCAACGGATGGTCGCCACGGTGCTCGGGGGCCTGGTCGCGATCGGTGCGCTGCAGCTGACGTTCAACCTGGCGATCGTGCAGGGCGCGTATGAGCTCGACGCGCTCGAGGTCCGTTCAGCTTCGCTGTCGAAGGAGATCGAGACGACCTCCGACGCGCTCACCGTCTTGGAGTCGCCGCAGTCGCTTGCCACGAAGGCCGCCCAGCTCGGGATGGTTCCGACGAGCTCGGCGGTCTTCATGGACATCGCGACCGGTGCGACAGCTGGCGTGCCGGCGCCGGCGTCCGAGGATGCTGAACTGACGGACGGATACGTGCCGAACCAGCTGCTTGAGAACGGCGAGGCGAACGTCGAGGTCGCCGACCCGGTGGTCGCACCGGTCGATGCTGCGCCTGTACCCCAGGATGCCAAGTCGGCTGAGTCTTCAGCCGCTACTGCCCGAGCGCCGAAGGGCGTGATCCCCACCCCGAAGACTCACTAGGCTCCGACTCCCCTTCGATGAAACTGAGGAACTCTTGCCACTTGGTTTCTGCCTCGGCTCTCGTGGCCACCGACGCGATCCACGAGTCGATGATCGGCATGCCCTCGACCTTCAGCCTGGCGTGCAGGTGAAGCTCAGGTTCGATGCCGGAAAATCGAGGTTCGAGCCAAGATATGTGGTCGACGTTGACCCACTGCATGTGCGGGTACGGGCCGCTCGGCGGCTTCTCACCGTGAAGCGCGAGGAAGCGTGCCGGCATCGCGACCCCCTTCCCGGCGGAACCGGTGTTCGGACAAGCATGTCGGAAGCGGTTACCGAAGGGCAAGCAACTCGGTGCAGGGGTCACACTGACCCCCATTACGGGGGGCACCTGTCATAGCCGTGAATCATGCCGCGCTCCCCCATCCTCGGCGGTTCCCCCATTAGATGCGGGAACCCGCACCTTCCACATCGTCGTGTCCCCCGACGGGTGGAGATTTTGCGCTTTGGACATGTGCAACCCCAACTGCTTGAATCGCTCCCAGACCGAATGCGAAACGGACGGGAAAGGCCTCTCCCTGGGGGACGTTTCCGCTGAGGTGGCATGAGACCTCCATGGGGGCGGGCTCAAGCCGAAAGTTCTTTCCGCCATACGCGACCCCTACCGTCGCGGATGGCGGTTCACTCCGAACCTCAGGGAATCACGACCATGTCTGGCGCAGCCACCTCAGTAATCACCATGCCCACAACACGTGAACGGGACTGGGAACAGATGGCAGCGACGGTGGCCGGATTCCGGCTCGCGAACGGCCACCTCCCGGCAGCCGCAACTGGCTGCGACGACGCGGAGCGCGCGATGTACCGATGGCTTCGCACGCAACGAGAGCTTCACCGCCAGGGCCGGCTCAACTCGGCCAAGGTGGAATGGCTGGACCTGTACCTTCACGGGTGGTCTGCTCCCCTCGAGGACAACTGGAAGAACTCCGCGATCGCGGTGACCCGGTACCGCCTCGACCACGGCCGTCTCCCCCAGGCGAACGCCAAGGACGAATGCACCCGCCGTCTCGGCATGTGGGTTCGGACCCAGCGCCGTGCCGACCAGGCAGGCAAGCTGTCCGCCGCACGCAAGGCATGGCTCGACAGCAAACTCCCGACGTGGAACGACCCTGCCGCCGACGCCTGGTACTCGAAGGCGGACGTCGCCATCGCCACCATGCGCCGGCTCGGCCGGAACCCCGACCCCTCCTCGACTGACCGTGCAGAGC
This sequence comes from Agromyces humi, assembly GCF_009720255.1. Taxonomy (GTDB): domain Bacteria; phylum Actinomycetota; class Actinomycetes; order Actinomycetales; family Microbacteriaceae; genus Agromyces; species Agromyces humi. Next base: position 10,472 of record NZ_WJSP02000012.1, read on the forward strand.
GCGACGCCGCCCAGTGGTTCCGCGCTCAGCGATCGGCCCACCGGAACGGCGGCCTCAACTCCGACCGCGTCCAGTACCTCGAAGCGCTCAGCCCGAAGTGGCACGATGAGGCGCTGTTTACCTGGTTCGCGCGCTCCCAGTCCGTCCAGCAGTTCTTCACCACTACCGGGACCCTCCCCCGCAGCACCTGCGAGTCCGCCGAGGAGCGACGCCTCGGTATCTGGCTGACCAAGCAGCGCTCGACCGTCGCGAGCAAGGGCATGCCCCTGGACCTCATCGACTGGCTCGATGCGAACATCCCGGGCTGGCAGAGCCCGCAGACGAACACGTGGCTGGTCCGCGCCGCCGACGTCGTCGCCTTCCAGAACCAGCACGGCCGTCTCCCGGAGCGTCGCACCAGCAGCATCCCCGGCGAACCGGAGCTCGCAGCGTGGCTCAGCACGCAGCGAGCCGCCCGCCACACAGGGATCCTCCAGGTGGACCGGAAGGACTGGCTCGACGCGAACCTCCCGAAATGGTCCGAGCGCAAGCACTACCGATGGGTGGAGGACGCCGAATCAGTCGCACGGTTCGAGAAGGAGTTCGGGCGTCTCCCCGGCGTCCTCGAACCCGACCAGGAAGGCCGACGCCTCGGCATGTGGCTCTCTAGGCAGCGCCGCGCAGCGAAGGAAGGCCGGCTCAGCCCCACCAGGCACAAGTGGCTCGAGCGAAACCTCACCGAATGGCAGTCGCCGTACTTCAACGTCTGGCTGTCCACAGCCGCCAAGGTGGAGGAGTTCGTCGCCATCCACGGCCGCTTCCCCACCCGGAGCCGCACCGCCGGCGCCGACGAACGCGAGCTCGGCATCTGGCTGAACAATCAGCGGACCGCGCACAAGACCGGGAAGCTCCCCGACGAGCGCCGTGAGTGGCTGGACGCCAGGCTCCGCGAATGGGTCGACCCGCACTTCGCACAGTGGCTGACCAGCGCGCGAGCGGTCGCCGCGTTCCGCCGGAAGTCAGGTCGCTTCCCGTACTTCCGATCCAACGACGCAGTCGCCCGACGCCTCGGCATCTGGCTGAACAACCAGCGATCGGCGCTGAAGAGCGGCACCCTCGAGGACAGACGGAAGCAGTGGCTCGACACACACCTCGCCGGGTGGTCCGGGGTCGCAGCGACCGCTGACTCTCGCCACCTCATTCCGTCCGGAGCTCACGCCGTGGGTCGCACGGTCGAAGACTTGATCTCGTCGGTCTCGAGCATCTACTCCGGCAGGACGCCGATCAGCGCCTAATCTCGGTGCGGATCATCTAACGCTTGCAGCACTCGCTGTAGTTCGCCCGGGGCGATGTCCGTCAGGTTCCGTATGGCGTGGTCTCTCACTCTGCGGATCCGCGCTGCGCGAAGCACTTCCTCGTGTGGTGCTACGACGTCGGGCATGGTTTCGGACCCGTTGACGAGGTAGTCGTAGCTGACATCGAAGACATCGGCGATCGCCTGCAGCAGGCGGCTGTCGCGTACGAGTGGACCTTCGCCGTTCAGCATGTATGCCCATCGGGATCTCGACAGGATCACGCCTCGTTCCGCCACCAGCGTTGCGAACTCGGAGAAGGTGACGTTTCGTCCGTACTCGATGGCCATGACGTCCATCAGGATCCCGAGCCTGCGGGCCAGCCGTTGCTGTGACGAGCTGTGGTCGGGAGACGTTTGATATGGCATTCCTGGTCCTCAGCGCATGGTTCTGCCGGCTCTCGGGTGGCAGAAGTTCGGAGCTCAACGACTGGGGGTGTTGCCGCACTAGTCAGAATACCCGCCAAAGTGACCACTCCCCTGCCCACTTGTCGGTGCGCCGAAACCCTGAGCATAACCTGAACGCCGACTGTGGAGAGTTCCGCGCATGGGAGCGATGACCACCCCTACGGAGGAACCATCTTGAACACCCTCGCCACACCTGACACGGAACAGACCGTCGAGCCTGCACCGCGCGAGCTCACGGCCGCCGACCGCTGCGACGCCTGCGGTGCACGCGCCTACGTCGAGGTGGCGATCGCCACCGACAAGCACGACGACCAGTTCAAACGAATCGTCGTCCCTCTGTTCTTCTGCGCGCACCACTACAACGAGCACGAGCCTCGGCTGGCGATGTCGACCGCCGTTCGCGGGATCAACGACCAGCGCGACAAGCTCTACGAGGAAGAGGCATCTCGAACCAAGGGATATGAGTGAGCGCCAGCACCGAGATCCATATCCGCGCCGTCAACGCCGGCATCAGCATGCTCGGCCGGGTCCGCGACCTCGAAGGACTCCGCGCAGTCGTGGAAGGTGACCGAGTGCTCGAACGCCTCGTCGACCGGGAGCTTGAGGACGCAGAGCGAACGGTTGTCAGCGTGATGCGCAGCGTCCTCAGCCTCGATCCTGCATGACCGACTCCGCACCAGCCACGTCGCACGCCGAGTTCCTCGAGGAGGCCGACGGGACGATCATCTCCTGGTACTGCACGGACTGCAGCGAAGAGCTCGGCGCCGACCCCACCCGCCCTCAGGGCGAGCCGTCCAACTGCTCGAGTTGCGGCGGCCGCGACCTCGCCTGGGAAACGCGGAATGTCGAGACGGACCCTTCGTACCCGCACCCTGTCATCAGCGCCGACCCAAGGAAAGGCTTTGGTTAGTCTCCCCCTGTCCGCCGCCGGCCAGGCAGCAGGGGCGGGCAGCCGCCCATGCTGAGATCGCCGCTGAGCGGTGCCACCCGCGCGGAGATCCGCCTCTACCGCGCTTTCGCCAAGGAACGCATGCGCTGGGAACGACGCATGGTCTCAGGCGATCTCGCACGCCCCGTCATGGAGCGACCCGCCGAGTGGCGTGGGCTGCCGTTGCCGCTGTACGACCGATTCGAGCTCCGCGCGATCCGTCATCTGAAGCGCCGCGGCGACTGGGCTCAGATCATCGAACGCTGGGCGTCAGCGCACGACAAACAGGACCAAACGCGGGGGCTAGACAGACGAGCGCTCCGCCGAGAGATCGTGCAGCTGCAGCGTGAGCGGACCCCCGTCTAGACGCCTCGCATCGTCCCGGTGCTTCATCGGTCGGCGCCACCCGGCGGGGTCAGCTCGCCTCGTCCTCGCCGGCGATGCGGCCGAGCAGGTCTCGGCTGTCGTCGAGCACCGCTTCCGCCTGCTTGAGCAGCTCGGTGAGCCGCGCGTCGACGTCGTCGTAGGCATCCGCAAGATCCTCGAGGGTCGCGTCGGCGAACCGTTCGGACACCACTCTTCGCCGAACCTCAACCTCTCGGGAACCCATGAGTCGCTGCGACTGCTTCATCACCCGTGAGATGGAGAGCCTTCCGAGGGGTTGGCCCGTCTGAACCCATCCGTGGGTGTCGACGGCGACGGTGAGCGCTGGCACGTCGCGCCACAGCTCTGCCGGTCTGCGGTCGCAGTCGTGATCGACCGGAGGGGCGTCCGGGAGCATCAGCAGCGTTTTCAGGTTCATCCGCCACCCGTAGTGCGCTCGGCCGACGACGTCGAGCCACCGGATCGCAGCGCACGCCGGACACTCCCCCGGCTTGACGGTCCGCGGGACGGTGCGACCGGCGACCCGAACCCCATGATCGAGCTCGACGTCCTCCGGGCTGACGGATGCCGCCTGCCGTCGGGACATGCCGAGGACCGCGATGAGCACCAGGATCCACGCGTCTCGACGACCGCGGAGCCCCGCCGGGTACCGGTACCGCGGCAACTGCTCAAGCGCCTCCCCTACTGTCGCCCAGGCGTCGCCGGTTCGGACGGTCGTGCTCGGCTGGGCTGGCTCGTCCCAATCGAGGTCGAACCCGTGCTCGGCGAGGCCGTACCGGATCGCGCGGACACGTCGTTTCACGGTGGATCCAGTGGCCGGAACCTCACGGAGGAACGACTCGACCATCTCCCGGCGCGCTGGAACGGGCTCGGCGCCAACCGAACGGCACCAATCCGCGAAGAGATCCCAGTCCCGCCGTTGCGCATCGGTGAGCACGCTCAGAGCCCCAGCTTGGTGACCGCGTTGTGACGGAGAGGATCCCGTTCGCGTGAGTACACCTCGACGCTGCCGACATCCTTGTGGCCCGACTGGCGCATCACCTCGTGGTGGGTGGCGCCCTCACGGAACGCCTGGGTGATGAAACCGGCGCGGAGTGAGTGACCGCCGAACTCGGCGCCGTTGTACCCGGCGGCTTCCACGCGTCGTTGCAGCATGTCGTTCACCGTCTGGCCGCCGATGTGCCGCGGTGTGATCGTCCCGTGCTTCGTGACAGGTCGGAACAGCGGAGCGGTCGCAGGCAGCTCCGCGAGTTCCGGCAGCGGTTCACGGCAGATGTGAGTGCCAGTGGGGCTGAGCCGCACGGTTCGCATGAGGTCAGCTCTCCCCCGCTCCGCAGCGACGAGGACTCGTACCCATCGCGCGAACGCACACGGCGGGCAGACGAACGGGCTGACCCCGAACGGCAAGCCCTTCACCATCCCCACGCCTTCCTGGTCGGTCTTCGACTTCGCCAGCGTGACGACCAGACCGTCCTCCGGGTGCCGGCGGACGTCCCGGATGCGGAGCCCCGCGATCTCCGAACGTCTGAACGCCCCGGCGAGGCCCATGACCAGAATCGCAGCGTCACGGTGGCCGATCACCCCGGCCGGCCAGGAGTTCTGGTCGATCAACGCCACGGTGTTCTTCAGGTCGGACACCAGCAACGGCGTCTTCCGGTCAGTAGGCCGGGACCGCTCGCGCTTGATACCGGCGATGGTGGCCGCGACGTCGATGTGCTCGCCAGGCTTAGGGTGTCCGGCGTAGACGTGAGCCTTGTTGATCGAGGCGAGACGCCTGGCGATCGTTCCGGGCGCGTAGAACGGGTCACCGTGCTCGTCGAGGAGGTTCGCCATCCACGACAGATGCGACGCCACCGTCAACGGGTGCGCCGGCAGCTCGTCGACGCTACGCTCCCGGCACCAGGCGGTGAACGTCGCCCAGTCCATCTCGAAGCCACGGCGAGTGTTCGCCGCGACCGACGCCTCCTGGAACTTCCGCACGTCAGCGAGATCGCCGAGATCCAGCGCGAGCGCACTCCCCCGCTGGGCTGGGTGAAGCTTCGAGCGTCCGTTGTGGCGGCGGCTACCCACTCCCCCGGCCGACGGCACCCGCGTCAGCTCGAGGCGGAGCTCGCTGGTGTCATCCACAAGCGCCCTCCTCTCTTCCGGCAAACGTGCGAAGCCAAACCGAATTGAGGTGATCATGACACCGACCGATCACGCGTGGGAAAAGGCGCTCCGATCTCAGTCTTGATTCTTGGCGAAATCATCGGTTAGCGGTCTAGGGGCATCGAGGCATGACTCGTCCTCCTTGAGCACGCCCGCTCGCTTGCCCAAGCGCGGTACGACAAGGGTCTTGGGCCCGAAACAATGCAGGCACGTCGGCTCATGCGCCGTGTTCGGCCCCGCGGTTATGACTCACACGATGGTCGGCGGTCCAACGTCAGGCGGGTTGGCCTCCGGCTTCTCATTCAGGTCCAGTCGAATGACCTGGCTCGGATCCCGCGTGATCAGGTTCGTCGCCCACCGCTCGTTGAATCCCGCAATGAAGCCCACCGCGCCCCAGAAGAAGAAGCTCGAAACCCGAAGCAACTCATCGGTCGCGTCGGTTGAGAGATCCGCCGTTCCCTCAGGGAACACTCCGAACAGAATCCCGCCCTTGATGAAGAACACGACGATCGCCCCAAAGAACCACCCGAGGGCAATCCGGTAAAAGGCTGTTCCTTGGTTCACCGCCTCGACAGTGATGTTGTTCACTCGGTGCAGTCGAAGAAGGACGCTCACGCATGCCCCCGCGGCGCCACCCGCGATCGCCACAAGCGTGTCGCGGAGAGCGTCGACGTGCTCCGGGGGGATATCGACGCTGCCGCTTCTCCCCCCGGCACGCCAGAACAGCCACAACCACATGACGAGATACATGACTATTCCAAGCACCAGCAGTATCGCCAGGCTCCAGCCTGCGCCGCGCAGGAGGCCGCGGGCGTAGAGGCGACGCGCCATCTCCCCTTCACGCCTTCGGAGGGTGACGACGGCAAACTCCACTCGGGCGTTCAACGCCTCCAAAGCGTTTGCATCCAGGGCCCCTTTGCCGTCTAGGCGTTGCGCCGCCGCCTCGACCCCATCTGCGATCGTCGCGCAGATGTATGCGGCGTCGTCATGGTCGAGGACATGCTGGGCACGAAAGTACGCCTCACTCAGCAGGTTGAATTGCTTCGGCGCAGCGATCGACACCTTCGTCGCCGCTGCGTTGAGTGTCCCATCCTTGGACTCAAGGATCCCGAGGACCGGAGCTGCGTCGGTCGTCCGGCCGTTCCTCTTCACGTTCCAAACCGCGAATGGTGGCTGGCGCCCTTTGGGTCCGGCGGTTGCGTCGATCATTCGATTCCCCCTCGCCGTAGCTGCTGATGGGGCGACTCCGAACACTTCCTGGCGCAAACATGCCGGAGCCAGATGATGGGACAAGTCATACTCCGGTCATGTTGTGGCGAGGAGTCCTCATTAATGGGGACAGCATGAGCAAACTCAGGCCTTGGAGAACGATGGCGCGGTAGCGACGCGGCCACCGGGCCCTCATAGCCGGCGATCCGCCACGGCTAGTTCGCACAGCCCACAGAATCGCTGGCAGGATCATGAGCCACTGCTCACAATGGAGGCCCGGTGGAGATCCCAACCCGCGCGATCGACGACTTCGACGACATCCTTGACGCCGGTGATCGGCTCCTCGAGGCGCTGCGCGCCTTCCGCGCCGCGGAAGGCGAGTACGGCGGCGCGATCAAGCTCACCCGCGCGTTCTCCGATGCGTTCCTCAGCGTGACCATGGTTGAGCTCGAGCTCAGCGAGCTGCGCCATGCGGTCAAGGTCGTGCGCGAGGGCGCCCCGATCGCCCGGGCAGACGACCGTGGCGTGATCTGGAAGCGACCGCTCACCCCGCGCGAGATCGCCCTTCACGCCGCCCTGGCAGATGAAGGCGATACCAACTACCTCGCCCAGCTGGCGGACGTGCTAGAGACGGAACGTCAGCGCGCCGCACTGATCAACGCCGACCTCGACGTGAAACGCGGCCGCGGGAACGACTGCCGCAACTTCCGTGTCTACTGGCCCGGCCGAAGCCACGCCGAAGCGCCCGCATGCTGGAAGCACCTCGCTCCAGAAGAGGCCGCGTCGCTCGAGCAGCTCTACGATCGGGCGATCGCCGGCTACGCCTGCCCCGGTTGCATCGCCACACCCGGCGAGGACTGCAGCCAGGAAGCCAGCGAATTGAAACTCATCGACGGCCGCTGGCCGCGGGTGAAGTCGTTCCGAGGGCGGCGCGTGCACCCTGCGCGGCTCGACGCCTCCGTCGGGGGCTGACGCAGCCGACGGCGGCCCCTACACCGCCCGCTCGCGAGCACGACGACGCATTTCGCCGCATACCTATCCAGTGAGAGATCCATCTCGATCACCGGTTAGGGGCCCGGAAATGAACAGGATGTTCGCACGCCACCGCCAGATCATCACACGGCGCGACGGCCTAACCTCGTCGATCCCCGAGACGCTCGTCGGTGTGCTCGTCAAGCTCGCCGTGGCGTCCATGATCGGCACCCTCCTCGTGGGCGTGTTCACGTACAGCTCCACCGCGTCCGCCTCGACCAACGTCTCCGCAACCGCGCAGGCTGCCTCGATCTCCTTCGCCGACCAAGCCCGCAACGCCGATCGAATCTTCGGGCGCGACACCAACAACGTCTTCTTCGTCAAGTACGACGGCGCCGGCGGATGCTCCGTCGACTCATGGAAGACCGTCGCCACCGGGTCCAGCAACACCCTCACCCGCGGCCGATTCACACTCACTGGCGCCCAGTGCGACAACTCGAGCGCCGTGTTCACCGCATCCGCGAACGACAACCCCAAGCCGGTCCTGCGGAACCTCGGCACTGTCACCATCACATATGCGAACGTCGCCGGGCGCGTCGTGACGTTCCCTGGCGGCGTCCCAACCCTGGCGTCCGGGACACAGCCCACCAACGTCACCAAGGCAGAGTGGGCGTCCACCAACCCGGAATCCGTCGAGCTGACCACCACCGCGCTGACAGGAGGAGTTCTCGCTTCAGCAAAGCCGGTCGTTCTCTCCGGCCGCGCACCAGTAGTCGTTGCAGCCCCCGCCACCGGCAACATCGTGACCCCGGACACCACGGCGCCTGCACCCACAGCCGTCACCGTTACCGTGGCCCGCTCAACGACGACGGGAGTCTCGTACGGCGGCCTTCGCGAGGCCATCACAGTCAGCTTCACCGGCGGGATCTGCCCCGGCCCCACCACCTACGCAGCGAAGTTCGTTCCCACCATCCCCAACGCAGCCGACTATCGCGTCTACACCGTGCAGACCGCAGAGTTCACCGGCACACTGACGGGCGCCGCCGTCCCGATGGAACTCGATGGCGTTCCGAACGGCGCTTCGGGAGACGCAATCGTCGAGGCGAAGTGCGCCCCGGATGCCGCCCAGGCCTCCGGCGTGAAGCACTACCACCAGTCGATGCCGACGCCAACCTGGGCGAAGTCGGTCGACCCGACTTCCCCCGAGACCCACATCATCACCGTCAACAACGTCGTGTCGAGCGCGCGGGTCTTCTACCGCATCGGCCAGAGCCCGCTCGCACCTCTCCGCTTCGAGACACTGGACACCGGCGTATCCGGCGGCGGCGGCGACGGCAAGTGGTACTACCGCGAGACGGAGACCATCCCGTTCACGGTGACCTACCCGCTCGGCACCGCATACGGCCTTAACCTCGACTACTACGTCCGTGCGTTCATCCCCGGTGCCGACTACCCGTCGGGTTACATCAACCAGACCATCACCACGCCGATCACCGTCCCAAACGCGATCAACTGGACTTGGACCGGTGGAAGCAAGACGGCCGCACCATTCGACGGGTACCTTTCCTGGTACGCGTTCCCGATCGGGCCGACAACCTGCCCGGCCGGCACAACGCTCATGTACCACCCTGTCGCCTACGACGACACCAGCGTCACTCCGTACATCCGGAACACTGCGGCACCACTGATGGATCTCGGTTGGACATCGGCCACATCGAGCCCGACTCTCCTGACCGGGACGCAGCTGCACGTCTACTACCCGAACCAGCAGCTCCAGCTCGAGTTCCCAACCGCCTGCCGTGTGGACCTGAACGGGCGCATGATCCTCAGCACCGCCGGCGCCGGGTTCGTCAAGAACACAGCTTGGGCCACGCCGACGATGCCCGCCTGGGCTGGATCGACCACTTGGAAGAAGACCGAGTCGCCGACCACATCGATCTTCGACATCTGCCGCAACCTCGGAACGGTGACGTGTACGAAGTCGAGCTACGGTGACTCCATCGTCCCTGGCTGGGCGACACCCACCTGCCCAGCCAACCACGATCTGACGTCTACGAGCATGGATATCACCGACTGGAACGGCGTGAAGACGACCGCGGCATGGGGTACCGCCATGGGCTTCGAAACCGGAGGCGTGACCAAAACGGTCAAGTTCTCCAACTTCAAGTGGGTGTGTAAGCCGCGCCACTACTCCGGGCCCATCACCTTCGGGAACCCCAGCGGAACGATCACGGTCACAATCAACCCGCTGCCATAGCTTGCCGCCGGAGGGACGACGCCTGCCGACCGAGGGACACTCGCCGCATACCTAACAGGTAAGGACGGGTCTGCTGACCCGACGGCAGGAGGCCTCCGGATGAACAAGATGTTCGCACCGCACCGCCGGCTTCTCACCCGGCGCGATGGTCTCACCGCATCGATCCCCGAGACGCTCGTCGGCACGCTCGTGAAGCTCGGTGTCGCCACGATGGTCGGGTCGCTCCTCGTCGGTGTGTTCACGTACAGCTCGACAGCATCCGCAACGACGACCACTTCCGGGCTCACCCAGGCGGCAGCCATCACGTTCGCCGACCAGGCCCGCAACGCCGACAAGATCGTCGGAAAGGGCACCGGCCAGGTCTCCTTCCTGCACCAGACCAGCTCCGGCGAATGCTCGATCGACACCTGGCGTGGAGTGCCGGCAGGGTCGTCCACCGTCGACCTGGTGCTCGGCAACTACCTCATCCCCGGCACCGACTGTGACCTGCTTACACCCGCCCAAGTCTTCACTGCCGTCGCATCCGACACCCGCAGACCAGTGGTCGAGCAGGTCAACGCCGTCCAGATCAGCTACCAGAACGTCGTTGGCCGCGAGCTCACATTCCCGACGAACGGCATCGCGCAACTCGCCGCTGGCTCTCAGCCGAGCGACGTGACCGCAGCCGAATGGGAGTCGCTCGAGCCGGAAACCGTCAAGCTCGAGACGGCCGCGGCTTCCACCGGAGTCATCGCCGACGCCAAGCCAGTCATCCTGACGGGGCGAGCCCCGGTCGTGGTTGACCCGATCATCGCTGGTGCCGTGGTCACCCCTGACACGTCCGCACCGGTACCTTCGACGATCAAAATCACCGCGGTCGCACGGTCTACGACCCTTGGGAACCTTGTCGGTGGCGTTCGCGAAGGCGCCAAGGTTACATTCACCGGCGGAATCTGCGCCAATGACACCTACTTCACGGTCAAGTTCACGCCGGGTAGTCCTGACGCTGCCACCTACGGTGTCGTCGAATCCGTGATGACGTATTCGGCGAAGCTCACAGCCACCACGATCAGGGATCTCCCCGGCATTCCGAACGGCGCAGGCGGCAACATTTCGGTCTTCGCCACCTGTGATCCAAACGCCACCGAAGGCGTCGGCGCCCAGACGTGGTTCGTTCAGACGCTCCCCAACCTGAACTGGACCAAAGCGACAGACCCGGCGCGTCCAGAGAGCCACATAATCACGATCCCCACCGGGCTCTCCAGTGCCTCACTGCGATACATGATCATCGCCGGCGACAACAAGCCGGTCCCATCATGGTTCCCCTACGACGACTGGCAGACGACCACTCCCGGATGGGACTACTTCATCACGGACCAGACGACGGTCCGCCTCGACTGGCCCGATCACACCGTCTACGGCATGCCGATCAACTACGGCGTCCGCGGCTTCATCCCCGGTATGACGTACGGCGACGGTACAACCAAGGTGACGACCTCGACGTTGTTCACGAACATTGTCACGCCGGCGTTCGCAGTCCCCGCAGTTACGGCGGCGGTCACATGGACGGGTGGAGCGAAGAAGGTCGCCCCGTTTGACGGAACCCTCTCCTGGCCAGCCGCTGTCGGCACCTGCCCGGCCGGGATGACCCTCTGGTACCACCCGTTCTACTACACGGACACGACGGCTGTTCCGGACGTCGTCGACCGCAACAACCCGCTCTGGGATGGCGGCTGGACCCAGTCGCTCTCCTACCCCTCAACCATCACCGGTGCATCGATCAAGGTCCTCTACCCATACCAGTCGTATCTGTTTGAAGTGGAAACCTCGTGCCGGTCAAGCATCAGCGGAAAGGAATGGAAGCAGGCTGGCACACCGGTAGACCAGAAGACCGGCATTCCCCTGACGGTCGCTTCGACCTGGACTGGGTCGACCTCGTGGATGAAGACTGAATCCCCCGTAGCCTCGCAGATCTTCGACATCTGCCGGAACGGCGGCACGGTGACGTGCACGAAGTCCGCCTACGGGAACTCTGTGACGGCGAACTGGTCGACGCCGAACTGCATGCCCGGCTCGACCTTGTCCGGCACCCCGTCGATGACGATCGTGGCTCCGGATGGAAGCACGACCACAGCGGCATGGGGCACCGCGATGGGCTGGGAGGTTGGCGGTGCGACCGGGAAGACGGTGCAGTTCAAGGGGGCGACATGGAAATGCCAGCTCTCCCACAGCAGCTCCATTCTGACCTCGACGAACCCGACGAACGTCATCCAGACGCTGACGATCCTGCCGCTCCCGTAGGTCGCTTCGTCAGCGCCTCTGGCTCTTGTCCGGCGGGCGTCGATCCTTAAGTCAGGGGGCGAGCTCCACGCTCACGACCCGAGCGGCCGACCCGTCCGGAAGCTGCCGGAGATGTTGGGTGGGAACTCCTCGCCGTTATTGAACTCTGCCTCGATCTTCACGAGGAGCTCCTCGAGCGCCGCTTCGATGAGCTGGGTGCGTGAGCGGTACCCGCCCGGTAGGCCTTGGGTGCGCATGACCGCGGTTTCAGCGCGAAGCTTCAGGGCGGTTCGCATGTCCATCGTCACGGTGGTTTTCGCGTTCGGCGGTATGTAGATCGTTGGCGCTTCCGGTGCCGGTGCCTCGGCCTGCTTCTTCTCGCGGGTGCGCGCCACCGACTTAGTCCTCGGCGGAGCGGACGCAGCGACCTCCGTAACTGACGCAGCGGCGGCAGCGTCGCCGCTCGGGCTCACCTCGTCTGCCTGGTCCGCGGCTTCGCCCGTCGGAGTGGTGGACGCGGCGGCGGGCTCGGTCGCCGCTGGGACTGCCGGGACCTCAGGCCCAGAGCCCTCCGTAGTCGCGGGTGATTGCTGAGCAAGCGAGCTCGGGGTGCGCACCTGCTCGACTTCGGGCACCAGCACGATCGGGCTGGATGCCCCGGGACGCTTCCGTTCTGGTCTGGCCATCATCGACTCCTTAACCCGCTACCCGTTCGGTGATCCGGCGCGCAACCTGGTCATAGATCGCCACCGTCTCGCGACCGCGCTTGTCGTTCCACGCGCTCAGTGACACGGCCGCGGCATCCGCCTCGTCGAACCGTGACCACTCCGGGATGTGCTTCGGGGTGATAATCTCCACGCCACGAACCTCGGTCGGGCCTGCCAGGTTCCAGACGAGCTCACCGAACCGATCGGCCAGCCCCGCGAGCTGGAAGTCCTTCTCCGCGGTGGCCTTCCGCCGGGTGACAACCACTCCCCCGATCTGAAGGGTCGGGTTCGCGAGATCCACCGCGTGCTGCGAGACGAAGTCGCTCACACGGATGGCCGCCTCGACACCGTCGTAACCCGGCTCGGTCGGGATGATGACGTAGTGGGCCGCGGCCATCGCCATCTGCACCAGGTGCCCCAGATCAGGTCGGGTGTCGATGAGAACGAAGTCGTAGTCGTCCACCCAGCCGTCCAGCGCCTTCTTCAGGCGGCGAACGGCGCCGAGGACTCCGGACTCCGACTCCCGGTTGATGAGGTCGAACCTGGCGGGGAGAACGTCGATCAGTTCAGCCTCGCTCGTGGGGGTTCCGTCCTCGTCCACCCATCCGCATGCGATGACGGCTTGCTCTCCCGCGCCTTCCGCGTCGGCCTTGATCACTTCTGACATCGTCAGGATCGGAGCAGCTGGATCCCACTCGACCCCGAGCCTCCGGGTCGCGTTCGCCTGGGGGTCCATGTCGATGACGAGGACACGACTCCCCCGGCGCGCGAGGCCGGCAGCCGTCTGGACGGTGAACTGGGACTTGCCCACGCCGCCCTTGTTGTTGGAGATGGTCAGCACGATGGCCATGGATCAACCTTCCGGACAAGAAACACAAGACTTTATAGGGTTGGTAGCCTTCCAAGGCTTTCGCTTGTTCGGTACAAGGATCCCTTCATGCCCCACGCGATGCCTGGAACCTTCTGCGCGTGTCGTCGCTGCCGAGATGGACCGGAAACACAAGCCTTTATTGTCTTTCTAGCCTTGCTTGGCATGTGTTCCTTTATTGCCTTTGTTGCCTTTGAACCCTTTTCGACTACCTAAACGACGACGTTACAGGGCCACCGCGGTCTTGGCTAGGTGGCGAGCGCCCAGCAAACACAAGTAACACAAGCCTTTATTGTCTTACTAGTCTTGTTTTTCTTGTGTTACTTTCGTTTGTTTGAAGGCTTTCAAGGCTTCATCGAACGGATGTGTCCAATTAGGAATCCACCGCAGGACGTCGCTGACCTCCAGGTCAGGGCTGGATGACCGAACCATTCCGAAAGGCCGCCAGCGAGGCGTACAGCGCGTCTGAGAGGCAAACACTTCGGCGGGGGAGGGGCTGGCTTCCCCGATGCGCTCTAGGGCTGTGGGAGACACAGCCGGGCGATCACCCGTGACCTGGGTCTTGCGAGTAGGCGCGATGAGGTCGATCATCACGCACATGATCCGAACACGGAGCTCGAGGAAGAACGACAACAACCAGGGAAGTCCTGTACCGCCGGCTTACTCGGCTTGGCGCCGGGTGAAGCGCTTCTTCACGGACGAACCGAACTGGTTCGTGAGTGACGTGATCGTGGCTGTGCTCGTCGGTGGGGTCCTCTTCGGGATCAGCTTCTACGTTCAGGGGAACGCCGACCGCGCACAGCGAGAGTCGGATCAGCGCGTGTCCGACTCGATCGCTCGCCAGGCGCAGCTCGACAACAACCGGCTGTACGTCTACACAATGTCCTCGAACCGTGTGGTCAACGCATCGTTTGACTCGATGGACCTCACAGATCAGCACCTGCCCGGAGTTCACCTTCCTGGTGCCGAGTTCCGCGGAGCCATTCTGAACGGCGCATCTCTTCGGGATAGCGACCTTCGCGGCGCCGACTTCTGGAACGCAGAATGGGAAGAGGCGGACTTCTCTGGCGCCGACCTCACCGGAGCACAATTCGGTCGGATTGGTCTCAGCTCCACCGATGACAAGCCGGCATGGACCTTCTTCGCCGCGAACCTCTCACACGCGAAGCTCTTCGGGATGGTCCTCGAGGACATCCAGGCTGCGAACTTCAGCGGGGCTCAACTGTCGGATGTCGACATGACTGCCGTGCATCCAGACACCGTGCGCGAGCTCGTCGCAGACGGAGCCTTCACGGGCACATGCTTCTCGAACGTGGCTTGGCCCGCCGGCCTCGCGGACTCCGAGTTGCCGGCATCAGCTGACCAGTCGACCTGTCAGGCCCTGTGGCTTGCCGACTACTGTGACACTCGGCCACCGGTCGACATCCCGGGGGCGAGCCCGACGTGGAAACCTAGCTCTCTGTCGTCCCTTTGCCCTGCTTGAGCGCCTTGCGGCTCTTGAAACCGCCGACGGTGGGCACCGAGGTGCGGCTCGGCTTGAGGACGAGATACCGGTCGGTGACGTCGATGTTGAGACCGTCATAGACGATCTGCATCGCCTGGAGGTTCTTCACGAACCGCTCCTTGAACGTCCTCGACCTGGCGAACTGCGCGCCGAACTGCCCGTTGAGCTGCTCCCACGTGATCCGGCTGGTCTCCTTCAGGTAGAACATCCGATGTGTCAACCAGATGTACTGGTCGATTCGCATGGGGGAGGAGCCGAGGGCGTTGAGGACGCCGAGATCGACGGGCACCGGCGAGCTGATGATCGACTGGTAGAACTGGTCGGACAACCGGATCCGCGACTGCCACAGCCCGGGGTTGTCCTTCTCGTCGACGTCGGAGAACCAGAGCTGCACTTCGTCGGCGACCTGGAAGTAGGAGGCGCGGATGCCGGAACGTCCGGTCTCCTCGCTGACGACGAGGCCTTCGACCGACATCTGCGATCCGAGCAGACGACGCATGTGATCGGTGAGGCGCTTGGCGTTCTGGCCGTTCGGCTTGATTCCGAGCTTCTCCATGAACCCGCGCATGCTTCGGCCCAGGTCGAGCTCAGGGTCCCTGGTCTTCAACGCCTCTGTGGCCATCCACGTCATAGCGTGCCGGGGGATGACCCCGAACGGGTAGGCCTCGTGACGCGTCTTGGTTTCCTCGTTGTAGATGAGGGCAGGGCGTACGGTGAGTGTGACGTTGCCGTTCCGTCGTTCCCAGTAGGGGACGTTCTTCGGTTCCCGGTACGGGAGGGAGACCTGTGCCCACAGCCTGGCGGAGAACCCGCGTTCCGGCTCCGTGGAGTCGAGCTCGCGCATGGTGGCGAAGTTGATGAGCTTCTGGCGCTCGGAGCTGATGGCGATCGACTTGCTCGCGGCCGGGTCGGGCTGCCGCTGGGATGGCGCGGGGTTCGACATGGAGGGCTCGTTCGCTCGGATGGTCTCGGTCAGTAGACAGCGTGCTGGGTTAAAGCGCTCCGGCCAAAAGGTGTCGTGCGGCGTGTCGCGTTTCGCCACCAAATGATCACACTGATTCCGTGACGATTTGGTGGCGCTTCGTGATGGTCTGGTGGCGGCAAGTGTGATGATCTGGTGGCGCGAGTGCGATGGTTTGGTGGCGCGCTGAGCCGATCTGATGGCCTTGGATCCCAGTCGGCAGTAGGCATGGAGGCGGGAAGCTCGGCTTCCCCCTGTAGTTCTTCCTGTGGCTTCTTAACCTGTAGGGGTTTAAGCGGGTGGTGACCAAACGAGCGGAGCCGTCCTGCTGTGGATAACTCGTCTCCAGGGCTTCCATGGACGGATGTATCGATCTCGAGTTCCTGGTCAGACCCCGAACTGCAGGTCTGGCGTGATCTAGCGCCACCAAATAGTCACAGCGATCGACAGCGGACGATCCAACCTGGCAACGCTTACGCCGCCACCAAATAGTCGCACCCGCATTCGCGCGCTAGATCGCGCGGGTGCCACCAAATAGTCACAGTGATGACGGCTTCACTCAGCTGGATGGTTGCCCCGGGGGCCTGCCACCAAATAGTCACATTCGGAGCCAGTCGTTGGGTCAGAGCCTGTTCTGGACGGGGGCCGATGCGCCACCAAATGATCACACCGAGCGATATCTGCAGCGCCACCAGATAGTCACATCCGGCGGGCACGTGGGACGTGGCGTAAGCAGAACAGTAGACCACAGCTATGACAGACCCCGGCGCGCGAGCGCTCCGGATGACTCCGTCCGAGCGCGCCACCAAATGATCACAACGCGCGTGGCCTGGATGGCGTGGACATGACAGTCGCGGCCGCCACCAAATGTGCACACCGTGCTGGAACACCCTTGCGAATCAAGGGAAGTATCGCGCCACCAGATCATCAAACCTGAGACAGAGCGTGGGGGCCATACCCGCGCGGGGTGCGCCACCAAATAGTCACACACTGGCCGAGTCACGCCTGGACGCTGTCGCGGCCTGCGCCACCAAATGATCGCACTTCGTGTGCGTCTCCGTTAGCGAGAGGCGTGGCGATAGAGCCGCCACCAAATGATCACGTTGCAGCGCGCAGCGCCGCCCTTATCGTGGTCGAGATGCCGCCACCAAATGATCACGCCTCCAGCGCCACCAAATGGTCACGGATTGCCGCGAGCGTCGAGCGCGCACGATTGTTCGGTCGGCACAGGGCGCCACCAAATAGTCGCACTCCAGCCGGGATGAAAATCGGGGTGCTGACGGTGCCGCCGCCACCAAATGATCACACCCCGTGGGGCGATGCGCGGCGAATCTAGCGGTCGAGGCCGGCCTCTTGGAGTAGCTCGAGATCGCGGTGATCGTCGGTGTCCCACTCTTCCCAGCCGTCGCCGCTGCCGAACCGGGTCATCAGGCCGGCGCGATCGACGGTGACCCGAATCGTGTCCTCGTCGTCGAAGGTGTCCATGTCCGGGTAGATGAGGTCGACGCGGTTCTCGTCGTGGACAGCGACGTGAGGCACACCACGGTGGGGGAGTGTGGCGTTCACGCGGACGATGGTGGCCTTGACCCTGTCGGAGAGGTCAGCCTCCCCGCCGAAGAGGAAGAGCCCGACGTCTCGCTTGACATCGAAGCCCGCCTCAACGAGCGGCACGCCAGGTCGAGTGGATCGGCCAGCGAAGGCGCCACGGTTGAAGCCTCCGTCGGCTACGACGTTTCCGCGCAGCTGCCCCATCAGAGGTGATCTCCGAGCGACCCGTCGCGAGATGCCGACATGAGCTCCTTGAACAGTTCCTCGCGGAAGCCTGACATCGGGGTCCAGCGTTCGCCGTCCTCCTCGGAGAAGTTGTCGTAGGTGTTGACGGAGCCGTCGGGGTTCAGGACGAAGAGCGACCCGGAGGGCTGTTCGATCGGATCCTTGTGCTGCACGTCGATGATCAGGTGCTCGCCGTCGCGGTAGACGTGGCCGGCGACCCAGTCGCTGGCGCCGCCGAGCTCGCGGATGTCGAGGTCGTGGTCGAGGACCCAGACGTCGTTCACCGCCTGCACGGACGTGCGGAACGCCGCCAGTTCGTCGTCGGTCAGCAGTTCTAGGGCGACGGACTCGATCTCGCCGGCGTGGACGCGCGCGTGGAGCGAGGTGACGTCGTACTCGTCCGACTGGTAGTTGGCGCTCACCTGGAGGACGCCTTCGACCGCGGCGCTCTGATCGCGCCACGTGTACTGGCCACGGTTGAACCCGGCTCGGCCGAGGTGGCCGCGTCGCTGGGCGGTCGTGGTGGTGGTCATGAGGGTGGTTCCTAACGTGTTCGGGGAAGGTGGAACTTCCGCGGGAGTACGTGTGCGGCGGATCGCCCAGGTCAGGTCACTTTTCCGTTTCGACGTCGGACCGGTGCATTCGGTTTACGAGGGGCAGGCTTCTTTGACGGCTGCTTCTTCGTCTCCTGCTTCGGCTTCCGCGGCGTCGTACGTTCTGCTCGAGGGGTGGGAGTTTTCCAGTCCGGTTGGGCTTTCCCGGCTTCGAACTCCATCGGCTCGGAGAGGGTGAGGGTGCGGGCCCACTCAGCCAAGAACGCGGCAGCCACCTTCGGGTCGTGGATCTCAAGGCCCGTCTCGAGCGATCGCTCGGCCGCGACGGTGAAATTGAACGACCCCGTCCATGCCGCGGTGGGCTTCCCCTCCTCGAGCCGGACGATGAACTTGTGGTGCATGAGTGGGACAGTGGAGTAGCCGCGGACTGCGAATCCGACAGCGCGGACCGGTTCGATCTCGTCCGGTGAGCCGGCGATATCGCGAAGCGGTGCCGGGAAGTCCGAACGGCGGAGCCCTCCCTTCAGCTTCGACAACGTTGCCCGGTGTCGGGCCGAGGCGGGCTTCGTGTCGGTCGTGCGGAGCGACCACTCCTTGTTGACGACCAGGGAGACCGGGCGGCCGGCGAGGGCTTCAACGAGCCGGGTGGAGGTGACCCAGGCGACGCAGCCGACGATGGCGGGGGAGTCGCGGATGAACCGCTCGAGCTCTGTGGCGACGTCGCCGAAGTGGACGGTCACCTTCCCCGACTGGGCGCCGCGGTCGAGCTGATCCCAGTCGTATCCGCCCTTCTTCCTGGCGCTCGGCGCCGGGCGAAGGTCATGCAGGCTGGCAGGGCGGGGAGGTCTCGGCATGGTCGCTGCTTTCCGGGGTCACGGGGTACCGGGAAGACATGCGGCAGCTACTGATGCCGTTGCGAGGTTCTGTTATTCGGCCGTCGGGACGGCAGCCGCGAGGACGACAACCACGGCCCGGGCGTCATCCGTCGCGACCGACGCGTAGCCGAATTTCCCAGTCCCACTCACCGCTGCGACCATCGCCGCAGCCTCGGTCGTGGACGATAGGAACGTGCGGGTGTGAAGGTCGCGCGGCCCAACGGAGTAGCCACCGACAGTGACGATCGCCTGACGCCCACACGCTTCCTCAACCACGGTGCCGCTGACGCCGTCAGACGTGGCCAGCTTCGACTTGCCCCAGTCGGCCAGGCAGGGGTCGGATTCGACATTCGATTCGCCGGGAGTCTGGGCGCCCTGGTCGGCAAGCAGGAGCTGCATCGTCGGGAGCGTCACGTCGGTCGTGTCGACGATCTTGACGCCGGCTCCCACTCGCGCCGGGGGAAGCCAATCTGTGGCGAATCGGACCTCCTCCGCCCCGCCAACCGGCAACTCCGTGCTGATGGCGGGTTCACCGATCGGGACGCCGGCTGCGTCCCGGGGGAGCGATGCCCAATCGTCCGCGGCATTCACCGCTGTGATCCGGGACTGCTCCACCTCTTCGGCGGAAGGCTGCAGTGTGTTCCAGGTGATCGCGCCGCCGGCAGTCACGACGAGCAGGACGCCTGTGATGATGAGGGAGCGCCGGGGTCGGCGGTATCGCATAGTGAAGTCTCCTGAGGTCGAATCACCATCGAGACATGCGGCGATCAGCCCCCGAGCGTCCAGTACACGGCAGCGACCGATGCGGGAGAAACGTAGCCCCACTCCGGCGTCACGTTGTCAGGGGCGAAGCCGACGATGTGGGTCACCTCCACCTTGGTGATCTTGACCGTCTGGGTGGTCATCTTCCCGCGGAACGTTGCTTCGATGGTCAGGGTCTTCGTGAAGGCGTCCGGATTCGCGATCGACAGCACCTTGGTTTGGACCCCGGTCGAGTCGTTGATGGAAGCAGGGAATCCGATGGGGTCCGGGGAGCTGCCCGGGACAGCTGTGACGTTCAGGGCAGCAGTGAATCGCTCCGCTGTTGCCGTGATGGCCTGGTTGACCTTCAGTGCACTCGATGCTTGGAGCGATTGCGCGACGTAGTTCATCACGACGGCTCCCATGGCGATCATCAGGATCATCGACATGATGGTGATCGCGAGGGTGGCGGCGAACCCGCGGCGGTCCGTGAGTGTGTTCGTGTAGTTTCGCGTCATGGTGCCGGGTAGACGGTGAGTTTGGTGAGCTTCATGGCCTGGTCTCCAACCACCAGTTGAACGGGCGTTCCCTTGGCGGGATCCACCTCGTAGTCGGTGAACGTCTGAGTGCTGGTCGCACTGACGGGGATCTTGGCGACGATCGACCCGTTCTGCTTCACGACGATCTGGGTGTCAGCGGTGACGCCCTTGCCGTCGATGGAGAACCGCCACTTCGTCTTCGCTGCCGGCGCGGCCCTCGAAGCGATGATGGTGCCGGACGCGAGGTTGTTGCCAGTGACCGGGCCTGTCGTCCACGTGACGTACGTTGGCGCAGGGGCAGAGCTCTGGTTGGCGACGAAGGCAGTGGCGTAGATGCACTCGCTCTTGGTCGTCCGGGTCTGACAGGTCGCGGGGCTGACTGTTGTGCCTCGAGCGACCGCCGCAGTGACCTTTTTGCCGTACGTCAGGTCCTCCGACCACAAGTACAAATTGACCGCCGGCCCGTTGGGAATTGTCACCGCCTTCGCGATCGGAGTGCCTGTCGTCGCGGCCAACCACCCAGGCTGCTGTTCAGGTCTGTCGACGACCTCGTTGATGAACTGCGCCCGTTGCACGTCGCTGGAGGTCTTCGACATTGCGCCGACCCCGGTGATCACAGCGAACGACACCATGCTGACTAGGCCAAGTGCGATCGTCGTCTCTACGACCGACTCGGCGACCGAGCCACTGCGGTCGGAAAAGACTCGCCGGAGGTGGGTGGCCAGGTTCACTGAGGTCCTTCCGATGTAAACGCGGATGGCCGCCACCGGAGCACCCGTGCAGGGTCCGGCGGCGGCCACAGTTGCTGTTCCTAGCTGAGGTGGTGGAGGAGAGCCGTCGGTTCGACACATCCCGCCGCGGTCACCGCCGCTGCCGCGCCGCTCTTGATCTCGGTGTCACCGGAAACGCCGTACCAGATGGTTCCGGTGTCCGAGAGAACGGCCACACAGAAGGCAGCGGTGGCACCGGACCCGGTGGCGGTGATGGTGACCTTCGCCGAGGCGTTCTTCTGGACGTACTTCGCGGCCACGAGTTGCGGGCCGGTTGCGTACTCACTGAGCCCGTCGTTGTCCGGGTCGGCGCCAGACGCCAGGAAGATCTCCTGGGCAGTCTTGACCGATCCGATGGTCGACTTGGCGGTGGCGTCGTTGGCCATCGGGATGACGGCCATGGCGCCGACGGCGGCGGCGAGGAGGACGGCGACGGAGATGCTGATCGCGACGATGATGTTGGGAATCGAGACCTCGATGCCGTCGCGGCGCTTGAGGATGGCGAAGCGTTCGGTCGTTGCCGAACGGAGTGGGGTGCGGGTTCGGAACGCCTGCATGTTGTTGCTCCTGTGTGTTGTGGGTAGGCCGCAGGGTGCGGTCACGGTGGAGACATGCGGCGAAAGCGAGGTTCGCTCTACAGGATCCCGAAGAGGATCGGGGCAGCCACACCGGCGAACATCGCGGGGACGTGGGGGAGTGTCGGCTGGGGGTCCTTCAGCCCGATCCGTACGGCGAGGCTGACGACTCCTTGCAGCGCGATCGCGACGGTGAACACCCAGATTCCGAGGATCGGGTTCACAGCGCCGATGACGAGTGCGGGGATCGGCGCGAGGGTGATGTCGCCGCCGCCGAACCGTCCGAGGACGCCCATCTCGAGGTAGAAGAGGAAGACTGCTGCGGCAGTGAGGATGGCCCAGATCCACTGCTGGACGGTGATCCCGTCGTACCAGAGCGCCGAGGCGGCGGCGGCCCCGAGCAGCATTGTGGGAAGCCATTCGACGCGGTGTGTCGCGACGTCGGCCGCGGCGAGAACTGCCAGTCCGATCACGACGATGAGCAGCGCGGTGTACGGGATGACGATCACAGGTTGATCTG
>NZ_WJSP02000120.1 GCF_009720255.1 Agromyces humi
CGGTCGGCCGCGACCTCGGCCGCCATGCCCGCGATCGCGGCGTAGTGGAGCGACAGGTCGCGCAGCTCGATCCGGCTGAGCGAGCGCACGCGCTCGTCGACCATGCGCATCGCCGCCTCGCGGTCGTGGGTGATGAAGCTGCCGCCGTCGCGTCCGCGCCGGGTCTGCACGAGGCCCTTGTCGCGCAGGGCGACGAGCGCCTCCCGCGCGGTGACGACTGCCACGCCGAGGCTGCGCGCGAGCTCCGATTCACTCGGCAGGCGCTCACCGTCGCGCAGCACGCCCGAGACGATCGCGTCGGTGAGGCGCTGCTCGACGAGCTCCGCGCGACCGGCGCCGTCGAGCGGTGAGAAGACGACCGCGCGCGTGGCATCCGCGCGGCCCGTGGCCTGCGGCATCCGACCTCCCGGCGTGCGTCGCAACGGCGTTCCGGCCCGTCGTCGGAACTGTGACACGACCGTAACACGGGGGTCTGGCGGAAAGCATCTGGATCCATATGATTTGTA
The DNA here is from genome assembly GCF_009720255.1 of Agromyces humi. Classification (GTDB taxonomy): domain Bacteria; phylum Actinomycetota; class Actinomycetes; order Actinomycetales; family Microbacteriaceae; genus Agromyces; species Agromyces humi. Next base: position 507 of record NZ_WJSP02000120.1, read on the forward strand.
GCACGCACATCGAAGGAGACGTCATGACCGACCAGCAGCCGGCCATTCGGCTGACCGGGCTCACGAAGGAGTTCGGCGCCGTCACCGCGGTCGACCACGTCGACCTCGAGATCGCTGCCGGCGAGTTCTTCTCGATGCTGGGCCCGTCGGGGTCGGGCAAGACCACCGTGCTGCGGCTCATCGCCGGGTTCGAGCAGCCCACGGCCGGCATCATCGAGCTCTTCGGGCAGGACGTCACGAAGCGCGCGCCGTTCGACCGCGACGTCAACACCGTCTTCCAGGACTACGCGCTGTTCCCCCACATGAGCGTGCTCGACAACGTCGCGTACGGGCTGCGGGTGCGCGGCCTCGGCCGCAGGGAGCGCAACGAGCGTGCGATGCGCGCGCTGGCGTCGGTGCGGCTGGAGCAGATGGCGGCCCGCAAGCCCTCGCAGCTGTCGGGCGGCCAGCGGCAGCGCATCGCCCTCGCCCGCGCCACGGTCGTGCAGCCGAAGGTGCTCCTGCTCGACGAGCCGCTCGGCGCCCTCGACCTGAAGCTCCGCGAGCAGATGCAGGTCGAGCTCAAGGAGATCCAGCGCGATCTCGGCATCACGTTCATCTTCGTGACGCACGACCAGGAGGAGGCGCTCACCCTCTCCGACCGCATCGCCGTCTTCAACGACGGCCGCATCGAGCAGCTCGGCACCCCGGCGGAGCTCTACGAGCGGCCGACGTCGCGGTTCGTCGCCGATTTCGTCGGCACCTCGAACCTGTTCGACGCCGAACGCTCGCGCGACCTGCTCGGGCGCGAGGGTCACCACTCCGTACGCCCCGAGAAGATGACCGTCACCCGCGACGGACTGGCCGGCGAGGGCGTGGTGAACGTGCCCGGCACGGTCGTCGAGGCGATCTACCTCGGCAGCGGCGTGCGCCTCGTCGTCGACCTCGACGACGGCACGCGCGTGACGGTGCTCGAGCAGAACGACCGCGACCGCATCCACGACGACGAGCGCGGCGATCGCGTCGTGGTCTCGTGGCACGCCGACGACGTCGTGCACCTCGGCACCGAGGTGCTGCCGGGCATCTCCGGCTGAGGCATCCGCCCACCACCACTACACGGCACCACCCGGAAAGAGGAGACAACCATGAAGCGGAATCCGCGCACGGCACGCCGCGGCGCCACCGTCGGGCTCGCGATCGCATCGGTCGCGTTGCTCACGGCGTGCGGCACCACCCAGGCCGGCGGCTCGGGCGGCGGCGAGGCCGCCACCGAGCTCGGCGACATGGAGGGCCAGGTCTCGCTGCTCGCGTGGCCCGGTTACGTCGAGGACGGCTCGAACGACCCGGCGGTCGACTGGGTCACCCCCTTCGAGGAGGACACCGGCTGCAAGGTCACGGCGAAGACGTTCGGCACCTCCGACGAGGCGCTGAACCTCATGAAGACCGGCGACTACGACGTGGTGTCGGCGTCGGGCGACGCGTCACTGCGCCTGGTCGCGGCCGGCGACGTCGCCCCCGTGAACACCGACCTCATCCCGAACTACGAGAACATCTACGACTTCCTCAAGGACCAGTCGTGGAACTCGGTCGACGGCGTGCCCTACGGCGTGCCGCACGGCTACGGCGCGAACCTGCTCATGTACAACACGGAGGAGTTCCCGACCGCGCCCACCTCGTGGGACGTCGTGTTCGACAAGTCGGGTGACTACGCCGGCAAGGTGACCGCCTACGACTCCCCGATCTACATCGCGGATGCCGCGGTGTACCTCATGGCGCACAACCCCGAGCTGGGCATCGAGAACCCCTACTCCCTCGATGAGGAGCAGCTCGCGGCCGCGGTCGACCTGCTCAAGCAGCAGCGCGAGAACATCGGCGAGTACTGGTCGGACTACCTCAAGGAGATCCAGGCCTTCACCACGGGCGACACCGTCGTCGGCACGAGCTGGCAGGTCATCGAGAACGTGCTCGAGGGCGAGGGTGCGCCGACCGACGTCGTGCTGCCCGACGAGGGCACCACCGGCTGGTCCGACACGTGGATGATCTCGTCGAAGTCGAAGAACCCGAACTGCGCGTACGCGTGGCTCGACTACATCGCGAGCCCCGAGGCGAACGCCGCGGCCACGTCGTACTTCGGCGAGGCGCCCTCGAGCGACGAGGCCTGCGAGTACCGCGAGGACTGCGAGGCGTACCACGCGGGTGACGCCGACTACGCGTCGCAGATCTGGTACTGGTCGACCCCGATCGAGAAGTGCCTCGACGGGCGCACCGACGTGAAGTGCACCGACTACGCCGCATGGACGCAGGCGTGGCAGGAGATCAAGGGCTGACCCGGCCCTGACGACGGAGCGCTCGGCCCGACGGGCTGCTCCACCCCCCTGCGGGTCGAGGACGCCACTCCCTCCGGCGCCTCGACCCGCAGGACCCCCGTTCGAGATGAAGGACCACGCATGACGACGCACGCTCCCGCTCCGCCCGGCGCTCCGGCGAACGCGCCCGGCCAGGCGCGCGACGCGGTGCCGCGGCCCCGCCGCACGCCGGCGCGCGCGGCATCCGTGTTCCTCAGCACCCACCCGCGCACGCGGCTCGCCCTGCTGCTCAGCGCGCCGCTGTTCTGGCTCGGCATCGTCTACATCGTGGCGCTCGTGCTGCTGCTCGTCACCGCGTTCTGGTCGGTCGACAGCTTCACCGGCGAGATCAGCCAGACCTGGACCCTCGACAACATCATCACGGTCGTCACGGGCTCGCTGTACCAGACGGTCACCCTGCGCACGCTCGGCGTGGCGCTCGCGGTGACCCTGATCGACGTGCTCCTCGCGCTGCCGATCGCGTTCTTCATGGCGAAGGTGGCGTCGCCCCGGATGCAGCGCATCCTCGTGATCGCGGTGCTCACGCCGCTGTGGGCGAGCTACCTGGTCAAGGCGTACGCGTGGCGGTCGGTGCTCTCGCAGGACGGCATCCTCGAGTGGCTCGTGGCACCGTTCGGCGGCCACACGCCGGGGTACGGCCTGCCGGCGACGATCATCACGCTGTCGTACCTCTGGCTGCCGTACGTGATCCTCCCCATCTATGCGGGACTGGAGCGCGTGCCCGACTCGCTGCTCGAGGCATCCGCGGATCTCGGCGGCCGCACGTGGCCGACCATTCGCCTGGTGGTCTTCCCACTGGTGCTGCCCGCCATCATCGCGGGCACCATCTTCAGCTTCTCGCTGTCGCTCGGCGACTACATCACGGTGAACATCGTGGGCGGCGCGAACCAGATGCTCGGCAACCTCGTCTACACGAACGTGGGCGCGGCGAACAACCTGCCGCTCGCGTCGGCGATCGCGCTCATCCCGATCGTGATCATCTTCGGCTACCTCTTCCTCGTGCGGCGCACCGGCGCCCTCGACAACCTCTAGGGGCGACGGATGCGACTCTCCCGACTCTCCCGCACGACGCTCGGCGTCGTGACGGGGCTGATCCTGTTCCTCGTGTACGTGCCCTTGCTCGTCGTGCTCGTGAACTCGTTCTCGACGTCGACCTCGCTGACGTGGCCGCCGCCCGGGTTCACGCTCGAGTGGTGGGGCCGCGCGTTCCAGAGCGCCGGCGCCATGGAGGCGGTGGCGACGAGCGTGCAGATCGCCGTCGTGGCGACGATCATCTCGCTCCTGCTCGGCACGCTGATCTCGATCGCGCTGCAGCGGTTCTCGTTCTTCGGCCGCGACGCCATCAGCCTGCTGATCATCCTGCCGATCGCCCTGCCGGGCATCATCACCGGTATCGCGCTGAACAACTTCTTCCGCACGATCATGGGCGTGCCGCTCTCGATCTGGACGGTCGTCATCGCGCACGCGACGTTCTGCATCGTCACGGTCTTCAACAACGTGATCGCCCGACTGCGCCGCCAGGGCACCAACCTCGAGGAGGCGTCGGCCGACCTGGGCGCCGGGGTGTGGACGACGTTCCGGCTCGTCACGTTCCCACAGCTGCGGTCGGCCCTGCTCGCCGGCGGGCTGCTCGCGTTCGCGCTGTCGTTCGACGAGATCATCGTCACGACGTTCACCGCGGGGTCGGGGGTCACGACGCTCCCGATCTTCATCCTGAACAACATGTTCCGGCCGAACCAGGCGCCGGTGGTGTCGGTGATCGCCGTGGTGCTGGTGGTCGTGTCGATCATCCCGATCTACATCGCGCAGCGGCTGTCGGGGTCGGAGCAGCAGCGACGGTGACGGATGCCGGTGCTCATGTGAGCGCGGATGTCGCGGCGTCCTGCACATGTGGTCGGTTCACCGGCTCTTCACGTGCCCGGGCCTTCCCCGCCGTCGGAACCCTCCCGTAGTCTGACCCCGTTCGGGGCCCGGAGGCCTCCGTTTCCGTGAGGCAGGGAGTTCCCATGATCCACTCCGTCCAACGCGTCGCCGTCACCGTCGCCGCAGCATCGTTGCTGGGGGTCGGGCTGACCGCGAGCCCGGCGTTCGCGGCCGCGCCCGGCGACCCGGTGATCAACGAGTTCTCGGCGAGCACCGCGGGCGACGACGTCGAGTACGTCGAGCTGCTCGCCCAGCCGGGCGCCGACCTCAGCGCGTATCGGGTGCTCGAGATCGAGGGCGACGCGGGTACGGGTTCGCCCCAGGGCCTGGTCGACGAGGTCATCGCATTCGGTGCCCCCGCGGCCGATGGCCGGGCGCTCGCGTCCCTCCCCGTGAACGCGCTCGAGAACGGCACGTTGTCGCTGCTCCTCGTGCGGGGGTTCACCGGCGCGCTCGGCAACGACCTCGACACGAACAACGACGGCGCGCTCGACCTGCCCGCCGGCGTCACGCTGGTCGACGCGATCGCGGTGAACGACGGCGGAGTCGGCGACCTCGCCTACGGCGGCGTCACCCTCGGCGTCGCCTACGACGGCCTCTCCTTCGCTCCCGGCGGCGCCTCTCGCATCCCCGACGGCACCGACACCGACACGACCGCCGACTGGGTGCGCAACGACTTCGACAAGGCCGGCATCACCGGCAACACCGGCACGCTCGCCGCAGGGGAGGCCCTGAACACGCCCGGCGCCGCGAACGCGGTCGACGAGACCGAGGAGCCGCCGGCTGAGGTCGACTGCGACGCACCCGCCGTGACCATCGGCTCGGTGCAGGGCTCCGGCGCCGCGTCCCCCGCCGTCGGAACCACGGTCGAGGTGGAGGGCGTCGTCGTCGGCGACTTCCAGACCGGCGGGTTCAACGGCTACTACGTGCAGGATGCCGGCGACGCAAACGCCGCGACATCCGACGGCATCTTCGTCTACGCGCCCGGCGGGGCCGCCGTCGCCGTCGGCGACCAGGTCCACGTCGTGGGCGACGTCAGCGAGTTCTCGGGCCTCACCGAGATCACCGCCGACGGCATCGCGGTCTGCGCCAGCGGCGTCGCGCTGCCCGCCCCGGCGGTCGTCACCGTCCCCGCCGACCCGGCCGTGCTCGAGTCCCTCGAGGGCATGTACGTCACCGTGCCGCAGCAGCTCACGATCCTCGAGTTCTTCGAGTTCGCCCGCTACGGCACCCTCGACCTGGGCACCGAGCGCCAGTTCACGCCCACCGCAGTCTACGAGCCGGGCTCGCCCGAGGCCGTGGCGCTGGCTGCGGCGAACGCCGCGAACCGCATCACGCTCGACGACGGCCGCACCGAGGAGAACCCCGACCCGGCGATCCACCCCGACGGCCAGCCGTTCACGCTCGACCACTCGTTCCGCGGCGGCGACCTCCTCGCGAACGTCACCGGCGTGCTCGACTTCCGCTTCGACGGGGCGAGCGGCCCGGCTGACTCGGTCCGCTGGCGCATCCAGCCCACCGAGGGCGCGGACTACACGGCCGTGAACCTCCGCAGCATCACCCCGGTTCCCGAGGTCGGCGGCACCACGAAGGTGTCGAGCTTCAATGTGCTGAACTACTTCACGACGCTCGGCTCCCGTGGCGCGAACGACCAGGCGGAGTTCGACCGACAGGAGGCGAAGATCGTCTCGGCCATCGCCGAGATCGACGCCGACATCTTCGGGCTCATCGAGATCGAGAACAACGGCGACACCGCCGTGGGCGCCCTCGTGGACGCGATCAACGACCGGGTCGGACCCGGCACGTACGACTTCATCTCGACCGGACCCCTCGGCACCGACGTCATCACGACGGCGCTCATCTACAAGCCCGCCGAGGTGGCTCCCGCAGGTGAGCACGCCGTGCTCGACTCGAGCGTGGACCCGCGGTTCAACACCAGCTTCAACCGGCCCGCGCTCGCGCAGACGTTCACCGACCTGGAGACCGGCGGCGAGGTCACGGTCGTGGTGAACCACCTGAAGTCCAAGGGATCCGACTGCAACGCCGTCGGCGACCCCGACACCGGCGATGGATCGGGCAACTGCAACCTCACCCGCACCGCGGCCGCCGAGGCGCTCGCCGACTGGCTGGCCGGCGACCCGACCGGACAGGGCGCGGGCAACGAGCTCATCATCGGCGACCTCAACTCCTACGACAAGGAGGACCCGATCGTCGCGCTCCGTGACGCCGGCTACACCGACCTCGAACTGGCGCTCCAGGGTGAGTACGCGTACTCGTACGTGTTCGACGGACAGCTCGGATACCTCGACTACGCCCTCGCCGGCACCGAGCTGCTGGACAACGTCACCGGAGTGGGGGCCTGGCACATCAACTCCGACGAGCCGAGCCTCATCGACTACGACATGACGTTCAAGAAGCCCGCGCAGGACGCCCTGTTCGCACCCGACGAGTGGCGCTCGAGCGACCACGATCCGGTGGTCATCGGTCTCGACCTCACCCCGCCCGACACGACGGCGCCCGAGCTCACCCTCACGGCGTCGCCCGAGCGGGTCTCGCCGCCCAACAGCAAGTGGCGCACCGTCACGGTCGACGTGGAGGCGACCGACGACCGTGCCGGTGACGTGACCGTGGAGCTCGTCGACACGCAGGCGGTGGGCCACAAGGCCGACCTCCGGGTCGTCTCGGACACCGAGTTCCAGGTGCTCGCCCGCAACGGCGCCGTGTACACGTTCACGTATGAGGCGACCGACGCGAGCGGCAACACCACCACCGAGTCGGTCACGGTGCGCGTCAGTCCCTAGCGACGCTCCAGTGATGACGGATGCCGCACAGCCTCGAGCTGTGCGGCATCCGTCGTTCTCCCCGACCTCGCTCCGCTGCCTCGGCGCTGCATGGACGACCGTCGACGGAAGCGATCGGGTCTCAGAAGCTCGTGACGAGGTCGCCCAGCACGTCGCCGACCTTCGTCGGGTCGGTGGCGTCGTAGTAGTGGGCGCCGGTCGCGCTCGAGATCGACTGCAGCGTCGCGACATCCGCATCGGCACCATAGGCGAGCGTGAAGACGAGGACCGGATTGTGGTCGTGGTGGCCCTTGAGGCCGCCGAGCATCTGGTCGGCGGAGATGGTGGGCGAGAGGGTCTCGTTCTTTCCGTCGCTCAGCAGCACGATGGCGTTGATGCGATCGGCCTGCCAGTCTTCGGCGCGTTCATGCACGAAGGTGTCGACGGCCGAGTAGAGCGGCGTCCATTCGACGGGCTTCAGGGCCCCGAGCGCCTTCAGGAACCCGGCGCGCTCGGTGCCGATGTCGGCCACGGGGCTGACGAGCCCAGGCGTGATGGCGCCGTCGTCGTCGGCCGAGAAGGCGGCGAGGCCGACGTTGTCGCCGGGCGTGAAGTGGCCGAGCGCCTGCGTGATCGCGTCCTTCGCGGCGGCGAGCTTGGTCTTGCCGCCGGTGATCGGCTCCTCCATCGACCCGGAGACGTCGACAAGGAACAGCACCTCGGCGCGCTTGCGCACCTCGGGGAACGCCTCGTGGGACGCGCGGATGACCCGGGCGCTCGGGAAGGGAAGCGCCCCGGTCTGGTCGGTCGCGAGCGTGCCGACCTCCGCCACGAGTGGATCCAGCTCGCCGTTCAGGTCGCGGTACCCCGATTCCCGGACGGTCTGCTGACCCTGCCTGGTCGCGGCGTATCGCAGGAAGTCCTGGCCCGCCGCGCTCTCTGCGTCGTCGACCCACGTCCCGTTCATCACGACGGCCGGATTGTCGGCCTCGTAGTAGCCGTCGCTCGGGTAGATCGGCACGAGCTGCTCCTCAGGCGGGTCGCTCTGCACGCGCGTGACGCCGTCGCGGCTCGTGATGCCGCGGTTGTAGTCCCAGACGGACTTCTCATCGACGATGACGGCCGAGAGGAAGTCGGCCACCGAGCCGGCATCCTCCGACTGGCGGGCGTGCCAGAGGAAGTGCTCGGGCGTCGCCATGTAGTGGCTCGTCGCGAGCTCATGACCCCGTACCTCGTCGGTGACGTCGGCGTCCTCGATCTGGTCTGCCGTCAGGTCCGCGAGCGACCCCGCGGCCGAGCCGTAGGAGGCGAGGAGCGCCGCCTCGCCGGAGCTGGCGATGAGCGGGCTGGTCTTGCCGAGCTTGAACGTGCCCCACTCGGGGTGACCGAGATCGGCCCAGGCGTTCTCGTCCTCGGATGCCGCGAAGACGTCGCCCCAAGTGGGGGCCTCCGCATCCCAGCCGACCGCCGTCGCGAGGGCCTTCGGCATCGCGAGCACGATGTCCGAGGACCCGATGCTCGCGCTCTCGGCGGGCACGCTGGCGCCGCCGCCGGTGTTGCGGGCCATGCCGATCCAGGAGCTGGCGTCGGGGATCCACACCGTCGGACGCTGGTCCTCGGGAAGGTTCTGGAAGTTGGCGGACGCGTGCTCGGCGGCGATGCCGGACTTGTCCTTCGTCGCGACGGCGGTCACGCACGAGCCGTCGACGTCGCGCGGCTGGCCGTTGTAGCCGTCGACGAGCCGCGAGACCATCTCGGAGTTCTCGAGCGAGGAGAGCACGGTCACGGTCGTGCACGGCGCGGCGCCGGCGGCAGCAGCCGGCTCGTCGTCCGCGAACACCACCGGCTCGGCGGGGACGGGTGTCTCGGTGGCCGGGCCGGCCTCATCGCGCTGGCCTTGGCCGTTGAGCAGCACCGCCGTGGCGGTGCCGCCGGCGACGAGCACGAGGACGAGCGCGCCTGCGAC
>NZ_WJSP02000121.1 GCF_009720255.1 Agromyces humi
CCTCCTCGCCGCGGGGGCCCGGCAGGTCGACGAGCACGACGGATGCGCCGCCCTCGACGAGTGCGCGGGCGGTGGCGCGTCCGAGGCCGGATGCCCCGCCGGTGACGATCGCGGAGGCGCCGTCGAGTTCCATATGGTGTCCTTTCGTGGAGACCTCGGCCAGCGGGCCGGGACTGAGGGGTGGAGCGTCAGATCCGCTCGATGATCGTCGCGTTGGCCATGCCGCCGCCCTCGCACATCGTCTGCAGGCCGAGGCGCCCGCCGGTGGCCTCGAGCTGGTTGACGAGGGTCGTGAGCAGGCGCGTGCCCGACGAGCCGAGGGCATGCCCGAGGGCAATCGCGCCGCCGCGGGGGTTGAGCTTCGCGGCATCCGCCCCGGTCTCGCGGAGCCAGGCGAGCGGCACCGACGCGAACGCCTCGTTGACCTCGTAGGCGTCGATGTCGGCGTGCACCAGTCCGGCGCGCTCGAGCACTCGCTCGGTTGCGGGGATGACGCCGGTGAGCATGTAGAGCGGGTCGCTGCCGACCACCGAGAACGCGCGGAATCTCGCGCGCGGCTCGAGGCCGAGCTGTTCGGCCGCCTCGGCGCTCATGATGAGCGCGGCCGACGCGCCGTCGGTGAGTGGCGACGAGTTGCCCGGCGTGATCCGCCAGTCGAGCTCGGGGAACCGTTCGGCGAGCCGCTCGCTGCGGAAGGCCGGATTGAGGCCCGCGAGCGACTCGACCGTCGTGCCGGGTCGCACCGTCTCGTCGGCGAGCGCGTCCACGCCCGGCACGGGCACGACCTCGGTCGCGAATGCGCCCGACTCCCCCGCCTCGGCCGCGAGCCGGTGCGACCGGGCCGCGAACGCGTCGAGCTCCTCGCGCGAGAACCCCCACTTCGCGGCGATCAGCTCGGCCGAGACGCCCTGGTTCACGAGCCCCTCGGGGTACCGCGTGCGGAGCCGCGAACCGAACGGGTCGGCGCCGGCGGCGCTCGAGCCGAGCGGCACGCGGCTCATCGACTCGACGCCGCACGCGATGACGATGTCGGCCTGGCCGGCGAGCACCGCCTGCGCGGCGAAGGTCGCGGCCTGCTGGCTCGATCCGCACTGGCGGTCGATCGTGGTGCCGGGCACCGTCTCGGGGAAGCCCGCCGCGAGCACGGCGTTGCGGGTGATGTTGGAGCTCTGCTCGCCGATCTGGCTGACGCATCCGCCGATCACGTCGTCGATGAGTGCCGGGTCGAGGTCGTTGCGGGCCACCAGCGCGTCGAGCACGCCGGCGAGCAGGTCGACGGGATGCACGCCCGAGAGGATGCCTCCGGGCTTGCCGCGCCCGACGGGCGTGCGGATGACGTCGACGATGACGGCTTCGGTGCTCATGCGTCCAGCCTAGGACGGTTGCGAGGCGCCCGGCCCGCCGCGCTCAGCGAGCGTCGGCGGCGGAGTCGGCCGAGGCGACGGATGCCACGAGCTCGCGTTCGAGCACCACGGGCTGCCGTTCGGGGAGCACGAGCGGGTGCGTGCCGGCCATCGCCTCGATCACGCGCACCACCTGGCAGGAGTAGCCGTACTCGTTGTCGTACCAGACGTAGAGCACCGCGTCGGTGCCGTCGGCGATCGTGGCGAGCCCGTCGACGATGCCGGCTCGGTTCGATCCGACGAAGTCTGTGGAGACCACTTCGGGCGACTCGATGTAGTCGACCTGCTGGCGCAGCGGCGACGTGAGGGACACCTGTCGGAGGTACCGGTTGAGCTCGGCCTTCGTGGCCGGGCGCTCCAGTTGCAGGTTGAGGATCGCGAGCGAGACGTCGGGCGTGGGCACACGGATCGCGCTCCCGGTGAGCTTCCCGGCGAACCCCGGCAGCGCCTTCGCGACGGCCTTCGCCGCTCCGGTCTCGGTGATGACCATGTTCAGCGCGGCCGAGCGGCCACGGCGATCACCCGAGTGGAAGTTGTCGATGAGATTCTGGTCGTTCGTGAACGAGTGCACGGTCTCGACGTGGCCGCGCACCACCCCGTAGGCGTCGTCGACGGCCCTCAGCACGGGCGTGATGGCGTTCGTGGTGCACGACGCGGCGGACAGGATGCGGTCGGAGGCCGCGATGTCGCCGTGGTTGATGCCGTGCACGATGTTCTTGATGGCGCCCTTGCCGGGAGCGGTGAGCAGCACGCGCGCCACACCGGGCGATCGGAGGTGCTGCGCGAGTCCCTCCTCGTCGCGCCAGCGCCCGGTGTTGTCGACGACGATCGCGTCGTGGATGCCGTAGTCCGTGTAGTCGATCGATCCCGGGTCGTTCGCGTAGATCACCTGGATGAGCGTGCCGTTCGCCAGGATCGTGTTCGCCTGCTCATCGACCTCGATCGTGCCGGCGAACGGGCCGTGCACGGAGTCGCGGCGCAGCAGGCTCGCGCGCTTCACGAGGTCGTTCGCCGAGCCCTTGCGCACGACGATCGCGCGCAGCCGCAGCCCCTGGCCGCCGCCCGTGTGGGCGATGAGGATGCGGGCGAGCAGTCGTCCGATGCGGCCGAAGCCGTAGAGCACGACGTCGGCACCGGATGGCGCGGGCGCGACGTCGGCGGCGGCATCGCCACCGAGCACGGGGGCGAGCTCGGTGCGCAGGAAGTCGGCCAGCGGCATCCGCACGCCCTCGGCACCGGACTCCCGGTGGCGCGAGACGAGGCGTGCGACGTCGACGGATGCCGCACGGGGCCGCAACTCGCGGAGGGCCTCGAGCACGCGCATCGTGTCGACGAGCGAGAGCTCCTCGTCGCCGGCCTGGCGCGCGAAGCGGTGCGCCTTCACGAGCGCGATGGCCGAGCGGTTCATGAGCCGGCGACCGTGGATGGAGGTCACCACCCCGTGGTCGCGGTAGAGGCCGCCGATGAGCGGGATCATCCGCTCGGCGAGCTCTTCTCGGGCGATCCATTCCGCGCGGCGGGCGTCGAACTCGTGGCTCACGGTCTTCCTTCTCCGGCACGCGCGGGTGGGCGACGTCGCCGTGTCATGCTCGGGCCGTGCCTGCCGGTGGGCAGCGTCGACCACGTGTCTTCCGGGGGGATGCCCCGAGTCTACGCGGTGGCGAGCGTGCGGTCCCTGTACACCGTGGCGTGCATAGGCACGCCTGCACGACGCGGCGGCGCGTCAGCCGGCCGGTGCGTCGTCGACGAACCGGATGTCGTAGACCGCGACCCGCTGCGGCACCCCGTCGAACACCGCGGCGCGGGCATCGGACGCCAGGTAGGCCTGCTCGAGCCTGCCGAACTCCTCGCGGTCGCCCTCGACGCTCACGGCCCACACGAACTCGTTGGACTCGCGCACGCCGTAGGCGAACTCGATGGTGAACCCGGCGGGCGGCCGCACGGCGGGCATCGCCCCACGCCACCACTCGACGAACGCGTCGTACTCTCCGTCGACGAGCGTGTACCGGCGCAGCTGGATCGTCTTCACCTGACCCATTCTGCCTGCCCGTTCGCTGGCGCATGGCACAATCTGCGCCGCAACGGAAGCCCTCGACAACAATCCTGCGGATGTGGTCGAGTGATCGGCATGAACATCCTGCTGATCATCGTCGCCATCATCGCCATCATCCTGCTGCTCACCGGCGGGTTCGTGCAGTCCCTGAACTTCCTGCTCTGGGTCGGCATCGTCCTGCTCGTGATCGCCGTGATCGTGTGGCTGGTGCGCATGATGACGGGCAGCCGCCGGGTCTGATCCCGCCGGCCCCGAACGCCCAGCGCCTGGGCGAGACGTGTACGACGTCTCGTTCCAGGCGCTGCTGCGTGTTTGCGCGGCGACACGGGTGCCGGGACGCGCCACGCGCACCCCGGCACCCGTGCGCTATGGCCGCACCAGGAGGCGATCGACGTTGATGTCGGCGCCCGAGGCCTGCTCGTTGCCGTTGCCGGTGGCCACCAGGGACAGCACGTGCTCGCCCGGCGCGAGCGCGGGGCTCGTCCAGATCAGCTGGTTGCCGACACGGACCTTGCCGTAGAAGTCGGCCGTGCCGACCTGCACCCCGTCGATCAGCACCGTGGCGATGCCCTGGTTCGAGGCCCGAAGTCCAAAGAGCTCGACCGACGACCCGGAGAACCGGAAGTCGACGGAGTCACCGGCTACGGCCGTCGAGGTGACCGACGAGTGGTACAGCCCGGTGCGGTTGATGCACCCGGGGCAGCTGAGCCAGCCGCTCCCCCGGTAGTCCAGCCGCCCGCCGCCTGAGCCCTCAGACTGGTCGTCGACCGAGCTCGCGCCACCGCGCGCTTGGACGACCTCGACTCGGTCGAGCCCGACCCACCCGCGATTTCCGGGGTCGTCGGAGATCACCTCGATACGGAGCGTGTGCGGTCCGTCGATCAGCACCGGCGTCCGCCAGACCACCTCTCCGCCCCTGCCCTGCTTCTGGAAGGACAGCGCAACGGGCTCGTTGCCGTCGATGGATGCCGTCGCCGCCCCGCCGCGCGGTCCCGCGATGCCGACGAGCGTCGCCTGCGTGCCGTCGAAGTCGACGGTGAGCGAATCGCCGGCCCGGTTGCTGCCGGTGATCGTGCCGTCGCCCGCGCCGTCGACCTGCGGCACCGTGAACCCGGAGCACCCGTCATGACGGCCGGCGCCGGCCGAGCAGTGCTGCCAGCCGCCGTCGTACCTGATCGCGGTCGCCGCGTCGTCGATCGCGAGGATCGGGTCGAGCGGCTCCACCGCGAGGTCGGCGAACTGGGTCGCCGAGTAGTCGCCGGAGAGGCCGACCATGCCGGAGATCCACGTGGCATCCGTCACCTCGGTGACCTGCCTGCCGTCGATCTCACCGGCGATCCCGTCGTCGTCGAAGGTGAGCGAGAGCTCATGCCAGCCGGCGCCCGAGCCGTCGAGCTTCCCAGTGGCGAGCTCGAGCGACGACCGGCCGCCCGGCACTCCGCGGCTCAGCGACCAGGTCCCATCGGACGCGAGGCTCAGGCCGTAGCCGTTCGGGACCGGCTGCATCGCGTCGTTCGACACCCGTCCGAGCACCTGCGCCGTCCCGCCGTCGGGCACGAACGCCTGGACGGTGGCGCGGTAGTCGCTCCAGTCGAGGTCGCCGAGGATCCCGGCCGGCTTCTTCCAGGCCGCCCACGAGATCGCGGGCTGCATCGAGACCTGCGTCAGGCACGTGCCGTCGCGGCCGCCCTCGCACGCCCGCTCCTCGTAGGCGCCTTCCATCTGCGAGAAGTACCGCGTCTGGCCGCTGGCGCCCCCGTCGGCGAGGCTGTCGCGATAGGGGAAGGGGAATGCGGACTGCGGCTGGCCGACGGCATCGCCGTGCCCCTGGCCCGTCGTGGTCGTGACCGTCACCGCCGAGTTGGCGGGAACCGTCACCGTATAGGTGCCATCGGCGGCCGGCGCGAGGTCGGCCTGCGGCGAGAACCAGTCGTCGGCCGTCGTCTGCCAGACGTGGAGGTCTCCGGATCCCAGGTCGTCGCTGACGGACAGCGTGACGTCGCGGGGCTCGGACGTGCCGATGTTCTCGATGACGGTGCTCCAGTCACCGCCACTCGGCGACTTCAGGGTCACGAAGCTGCCCTGCGTCGGGGAGGAGGCATCGAAGTACCCGGATGCCTCGTCGAGGTACTGCCAGCCCGGCTCGGTGAACTGGGTCGTGTGGGCCACCGCCCAGATCGCCGACTGCACCTGGTAGTCCCCCGACCACGGGGTGTTCGCCCGCATGAGACCGGCGTCGGAGATGCTGAGGCCGTCGTAGTAGGCGGTGAGCAGGTTCCAGATCTCCACGCCCGTGATGCGGCCCTGGATGTAGGCGTGGTTCAGCAGCGAGGGAATCGACTTCGCCGACCCCCCGGCGCCCCATTCGGCCGACCAGGGTCCACCCTCGGAGATCCACAGCGGCTTGCCGAGCGACTGCGCGGTCGCCGAGCTGGGTCCGGTGGAGTAGTGGTTGCCGAGCAGGTCGACGGCGTCGAACAGCTCGGCGTCGTTCGCCATGTCGACGGCGATCGGCCACTCGCCCTTCCTCGCCGCCTCATCGGAGGCGATGATGCGCACGTCCTCGTAGCCGGCGGCGTCGAGGGCGGCGCGGTACTCCTTGACCCACGCCGACTCGTACTCCCGCTCGTTGCGGACCCCCATGTTGTCGATGACCAGGCCGTGGCCCTTCGCGCAGTCGAGCCAGTCGATGAAGTACTCGATGGTGTCATGGGAGAAGTACTCGCCGTCGCCGAGCCACCCCGGAGCGCCCCAGGCCAGGGCGCCGAGCGTGATGTCCGGGTTGCGCTCGACGGCCTCCTGCATGAGCCACCACTCGTAGCCCGCGTCGCAGTTCACCTCATCGCGGACGTGGGCGTGGCTCGACTCCGAGCCGTCGGTCGTGTTGGTGTCACCGCCGATCTCGACCTTCAGCAGCTGCAGTGAGGCTCCATAGCCGGGCGTGAAGAGGTAGTCGAGCACCTCGTCGCGCTCCTGCTCGGGATAGTCGAGGAGCAGTCGTGACGTCGCTCCGCCGCCCGAGATGGCGCCGATGCCATCGAAGATGCGGCCCTCACTCGACCCGTCGACGGTGATCGTCGCCGCGGTCGTCTCCGTCGGCGCCGCCGCGACCTGCCCTGCGGAGTCGCCGGCCTCGGCCGCCGACGCGGCAGAGGCACCCGACAGAGCGAGCCCGGAGATCACCACCGCGCTCACGATCGTGGCCGCGCGTCGCGACCGGCGGGAAGCCGCATCCCCGTCGAACCTGTGCATCCCGGTCCCCGACCGGGTTGATCTTTCGTGTTCCTGCACCCCTCATACCCCTTCGTATCGTGCTGGCGCACCCGTTTCCGGGCGCGCCGAAGCAACGCTTCCTTGCGTGGTGGAAAAAGCTCGAGAGCAGTGCGATCTGCACCGTCAGCTGACGCGTGTCCCCCGAACAGGGGCGATGTTACCGTTCACATCGAAGAAGGGTCAAGCAGATTTCAGCGGCGCGCCACAGCTCGGAAAAGGCTTGCCCGCGGATCCCAGTGTTGGCGCGGATCCGGCCGGATCGTATACGATCGCACCAGCATCCGACGACGAAGTGGAGCGCACGTGCTCGACCCCTTGCAGATCGCGGCGATCGCCGATGAGCTCGCCGACGCCGATCGTGCGCGCAGCACGGTGCCGCTCCTGACCGCCCGCCACCCCGGCATGACCATCGACGACGCCTACGCCGTGCAGCGCGAGTGGGCCGACCGCGGCATCGCCTCGGGCCGCCGGCTCGTCGGGCGCAAGATCGGCCTCACCTCCAAGGTGATGCAGGCCGCCACCGGCATCACCGAGCCCGACTACGGCGTGATCTTCGACGACATGGTCCTCGAGTCCGGGGCATCCGTCGAATTCGACCGCTTCTCGAACGTGCGCATCGAGGTCGAGCTGGCGTTCGTGCTCCGCGACCGGCTCGACGGCCCGCACACGAGCGTGTTCGACGTGCTCGACGCGACGGCCTACGTCGTGCCCGCCCTCGAGATCCTGAACTCCCACATCGCACTCGACGGCCGCACGATCGTCGACACCATCTCCGACAATGCCGCGATGGGCGCCATGGTCATCGGCGGCCGCCCGGTGAAGCCCGACGCCGTCGACCTGCGGTGGGTCTCCGCGCTCCTCTCGCGCAACCAGGTGATCGAGGAGTCGGGGGTCGCGGCCGCGGTGCTCGGCCACCCGGCCATGGGCGTCGCGTGGCTCGCCAACAAGCTGGCGCACCACGACCAGGCGCTCGAGGCCGGCGAGATCATCCTCGCGGGTTCGTTCACTCGCCCGATGTGGGTGCAGCGCGGCGACACGGTGCACGCGGACTACCGCGAGTTGGGAACGGTGACATGCCGGTTCGAATGACCCTGCCGCCCACCCTCGCCGACCGGCTCGCGACATCCGACCGGCCGCTCGTGGGCATGTGGGTGTGCTCGGGCAGTGCGCTGAACGCCGAGATCGCCGCCGGCAGCGGCCTCGACGTCGTGCTCATCGACGCCGAGCACTCCCCCAACGGTCCCGAGTCGATCATCGCCCAGCTGCACGCGGTGGCCGCCTACCCCGTCGTGCCGCTCGTGCGCCCGCCGTTCGGCGACACGGTCGTCATCAAGCAGTACCTCGACCTCGGGGTGCAGAACCTCCTCGTGCCGATGGTGGACTCCGCCGAGCAGGCCACCGAGGTCGTGCGCGCCGTGCGGTACCCGCCCCTCGGCGTTCGCGGCGTGGGCAGCGCGCTGGCCAGGTCGTCGCGGTGGAACCGGGTGCCGGGCTACCTCGCGGATGCCTCGAGCACGATCTCGTTGTTCGTGCAGGTCGAGTCGCAGTCCGCCGTCGAGCACGTCGCCGAGATCGTCGCGGTCGACGGCGTCGACGGGATCCTCGTCGGCCCCGCCGATCTCGCCGCCTCGATGGGGCACCTCGGCGGGCAGGGCCACCCCGAGGTGGTCGACGGGGTGCTGCGGTCGATCCGCGCCGCCGTCGCGGCGGGCAAGCCGTGCGGGGTGAACGCGTTCGATCCGGCCGCAGCCGACCGCTACCTGGCCGCCGGCGCGGCGTTCGTGCTCGTCGGAGCGGATGTCTCGCTGTTGGCGCGCGCCTCGGAGGCGCTCGCGGCACGGTTCATCGCGGACGCGTCGGTCGCGTCGGACGCGTCGACCGACGCGCAGCGCGCGAGCTACTGAGTGGTTCCGCTGCGGACGACCAGCGGATCGTATATTATTTCGGATACCGACAGACGAGGACGTCCATGCGCAGCTCCGGCATCGCCACCCCCGGCAAGATCATCGCCGTACACCTCAACTACCCTTCGCGCGCGGCGCAGCGCGGGCGCACCCCCGAGCAGCCCAGCTACTTCCTGAAGCCCTCGTCGTCGCTGGCGGCATCCGGCGACGTGCTCGAACGTCCCGCCGGGACCGAACTCCTCGCCTTCGAGGGCGAGGTCGCGCTCGTCATCGGCGAGCCCGCGCGGCGCGTCTCCCCCGACGACGGCTGGCGGCACGTCGCGGCCGTCACCGCCGCGAACGACTTCGGCCTCTACGACCTGCGTGCCGCCGACAAGGGCTCGAACGTGCGGTCCAAGGGCGGCGACGGGTTCACGCCGCTCGGCCCCCGGCTTATCGACGCGGCATCCGTCGCGCCCGACTCCCTGCGGGTGCGCACCTGGGTGAACGGCGCCCTCGTCCAGGAGGACACCACCGACACCCTGCTGTTCCCGTTCGGCCGCCTCATCGCCGACCTGTCGCAGCTTCTGACGCTCGAGAGCGGGGACGTCATCCTCACCGGTACACCTGCCGGCTCCTCGGTCGTCGTGCCGGGGGACGTCGTCGAGGTCGAGGTCGACGCGCCCCGCGCCGCCGGTGCGCCAAGCTCGGGACGACTCGTCACGACCATCACCGAGGGCACCGCGCTTCCACGGGAGGGCGGCTCCCCCGCCCTTGCGGGTGACCTTCGGCACGGGGCATCCGAAGTTCAGGTCGATGTGGTCGGCCCGGTCTTCGGCGACGAGCATGGTGACCGCCTCGGCCACGG
>NZ_WJSP02000122.1 GCF_009720255.1 Agromyces humi
CCGGGGCCGCGGCCGGAGCCGCGTCGGGGAACACCCGCTTGTAGGTGCGCCCATCGGGGAGCTCGACGGTGCGCGCCTCGAGCTGTCCGCGCGTGACGCGCTGGTAGATCGCCTGCGGCGTGACGCCGAGTCGCTTCGCCGCCTCCGAGACCGACAGGCCCGGCAGGTCGGTGGGCGAGCTCGAGGGTCGCTCGCGCTTGCGCTTGCGACTCGCCTCCTGCCGCTCGGCGATGGCGTCGTCGTCACCCGCCCAGCGGTACTTCGCCGCCGACGGGCTGAGGCCCGCGGCATCCGCCACCTCGTCCCACGTGGCGCCCGCGTCGAGTGCCGCTCGCACGGCACGGAGCGTGGCGGGCTCGACCTCGAGAGCGACCGCGAGCGAGCGGATGCCCCGGAGCCGGTCGAGCGGCGTGGCATCCGACTCACCCGCCTGCTCGAGGCGCACCAGGCGCGCGAGGGCCGTGGCGGTCTCGGCGGAGAGGAACGGCACCGGCGACCTCAGCCCTCGAGCAGCCCGTTGCGCACCTCGCGGCGCAGCACCTTGCCGATGAGCGATCGCGGCAGGTCGTCGGCCTGCACGATGCGCCGCGGGACCTTGTAGGCGGTGAGCCCGTCGCGGGCGAAGGCGCGGATGGCCGCCTCGTCGAAGGTCGCGCCGGCCTTGAGCACCACGACGGCGACGACCTGCTCGCCCGAGTGCTCGTCGGGCAGCCCCACGACCGCGCAGTCCTCGACGTCGGCGTGCGCGCGGATGGCCTCCTCGACCTCGCTCGGCGCCACGTTGAACCCGCCCGTGATGATGAGCTCCTTGATGCGGTCGACGATGCGCACGAAGCCGTCATCGTCGATCGCGACGATGTCGCCCGTGCGGAACCAGTCGGCGCCGCCGTCGTCGGCCGGCACGAACACCGCGGCCGTCTCGTCGGGCTTCTTCCAGTAGCCCGAGAACACCTGGGGTCCGCGCACGATGAGCTCGCCTTCGGCGCCGGGCTCACGGTCGACGGTGGGCCGGTCGGGGTCGACGACGCGTACCTCGGTGGAGGGCAGCGGCAGCCCCACGGTGCCGGCCCTGCGGTTCGGTGCGACCGGGTTGGCCATGAGCACCGGCGAGCACTCCGAGAGGCCGTAGCCCTCGACGAGGTACCCGCCGCTCGCGGCCTCCCACGGCTCGACGACGTCGGCCGACAGCGGCATCGCCCCCGAGATCGCGATGCGGATGCCGTCGAGGGAGACGCCCGCGTCGGCCGCGGCCTTCGTGAGCCGGTCGTAGATCGGCGGAACGGCGGGCAGGAAGGTCGGCGGCCGCTGCTTCACGACCTTGAGCACCAGCTCGGGATCGAACTTCGGGAACAGCACGAGCCGGGCGCCCATGCTCATCGCGAACGTGAGGCACAGCGTCAGCCCGTACGCGTGGAACATCGGCAGCACCGCGTAGACCACCGACGTGCCGCGCTCGATCTCGGGCACCCAGGCGCGGGCCTGCGCGGCGTTCGCACCGAGGTTCGCGTGCGTGAGCATGGCGCCCTTGGGGCTGCCGGTCGTGCCGCTCGTGTACTGGATGAGGGCGACGTCGGATGCCGCGGGCGCGGCGACGTCGGCATCGATGCGGTCGGATGCCACGAGCTCGCGCCACGGCACCGTGCCGCGAACCTTCGTCGTGAGCGCCGCCCTCGACTCGCGGGCCTTCGCGACGGGCAGGCGCAGCGCGAATCGGGTGAGGAACGGCATGGCCCGGGTCACGTCGACGGAGACGATCGACTGCACTGCGACATCCGCCGGGAATGCCTGGATCGTCTCGACGACCTTGTCCCACGCGATCACGACGCGCGCGCCGTGGTCTTCGAACTGGTGCCGCAGCTCGCGCGGCGTGTAGAGCGGGTTGTGCTCGACCACGATCGCGCCGAGACGCAGGACGGCGTAGAACGCGACGATGTGCTGGGGGCAGTTCGGCAGGACGAGCGCGACCGGGTCGCCGTGCTGCACGCCGAGCGCACGGAGGCCCTCGGCGGCGCGGTCGATCTGCTCCCCGAGCTCGGCGTAGGTCGTGGTCGCGCCGAAGAACTCGAGCGCGACGTGGTCGCCGTACTGCAGGGCCGAGCCGTGCACGAGGTCGAACAGCGACCCCTGCTCGGCGGCGACGTCGTGCGGCACGCCCTCGGCGTAGCTCGACAGCCAGGGACGCGGGGTCGTGATCGCCATCGGGCCGGCCTACGCCGCGCCGTCGAACATGCTCGTCACCGAGCCGTCCTCGAAGACCTCGTGGATGGCGCGGGCGAGGAGTGGCGCGATGGGCAGCACGGTCAGGCGGTCCCAGCGCTTCTCGGGCGGGACGGGCAGCGTGTCGGTCACCACGACGCTGTCGATCGACTCGTTCTGCAGGATCTCGACCGCGGGGCTCGAGAACACCGCGTGGGTGGCCGCGACGACCACGCCGATCGCGCCGTTGGCCTTCAGCGCCTCGGCGGCCTTGGCGATGGTGCGCCCGGTGTCGATGAGGTCGTCGACGAGCAGGCACACGCGCCCGTTCACGTCGCCGACGATCTCGTGCACCGACACCTGGTTCGGCACCAGCGGGTCGCGACGCTTGTGGATGATGGCGAGCGGCACGCCGAGCTTGTCGCTCCAGATGTCGGCGACCCGCACGCGGCCCATGTCGGGCGACACGACGGTGAGCGTCGAGGGGTCGAGCTTGGCCTTGAAGTGCTCGAGCAGCACCGGCATGGCGAAGAGGTGGTCGACCGGGCCGTCGAAGAAGCCCTGGATCTGGGCCGCGTGCAGGTCGATCGACATGATGCGGTCGGCACCGGCCGCCTTGTAGAGGTCGGCGACGAGGCGCGCCGAGATCGGCTCGCGGCCGCGGCCCTTCTTGTCCTGGCGGGCGTAGGGGTAGAACGGCGAGACCACGGTGATGCGCTTGGCGGACGCGCGCTTCAGGGCGTCGATCATGATGAGCTGCTCCATGAGCCACTCGTTGATCGGCGACGTGTGCGACTGGATCACGAACGCGTCGGAGCCGCGCACGCTCTCGTCGTAGCGCGCGTAGATCTCGCCGTTGGCGAAGGTGCGGGCGTCGGTCGGCACGAGCTCGGAGCCCAGCTCCTCGGCGATGTGCTCGGCGAGCTCTGGGTGCGCTCGTCCGGAGACGAGCACGAGGCGCTTCGATCCGGTGGTCTCGATTCCCGACATGTGGTCTGTCCTCTCCACCCGCGCTGAGCCGGTGCGTTCAGTCTTCGTCGGAGCCGGATGCCTCTGCGGCGGCCTCGGCCGCCTGGGCTGCCGCGGTGCCGGGTCGATGCTTCTGGACCCATCCCTCGATGTTGCGCTGCGGGGCCACGTTCACGGCGAGTGCGCCCGCGGGAACGTCCTTGCGGACGACGGTGCCGGCGCCGGTGTACGCCCCATCGGCAATCCTAACGGGCGCGACGAACACCCCGTGCGACCCGGTGCGCACGTGCGAGCCGATGTCGGAGTGGTGCTTCCGCACGCCGTCGTAGTTGGCGAAGATCGACGCCGCGCCGATGTTCGAGTGCTCGCCGATGGTGGCGTCGCCGACGTACGAGAGGTGCGGCACCTTGCTGCCCTCGCCGATGGTCGCGTTCTTCGTCTCGACGAACGTGCCGATCTTGCCGTCGGCGCCGAGCACCGTTCCGGGCCGCAGGTACGAGAAGGGACCGACGGAGGCGCCCGCGCCGATGACCGAGAGCGTGGCATCCGTGCGCTTCACCTCCGCCCCAGCGCCGACCTCGCAGTCGACGAGCGTCGTGTCGGGCCCGACCACCGCGCCCGTGGCGATGACCGTGGCGCCCTTCAGCTGCGTGCCCGGGCGGATGGTCACGTCGGGCTCGATCTTCACGTCGAGGTCGATCCACGTGGTCGCAGGGTCGTCGACGGTCACGCCGTTCAGCTGCCAGCCGCGCACGATCAGCGCGTTGAGGCGGGCGGCCGTCTCGGAGAGCTGGGCCCGGTCGTTGATGCCGGCGACGAGCCACGGCTCGGACACGGGCACCGCCTCGACCTCGGAGCCCGCCTCGCGGAGCAGCTGGATGACGTCGGTGAGGTACTTCTCGCCCTGCGCGTTGTCGGTGGTGAGGTTCGCGAGCTGGTCGCGCAGCGCGGCGGCGCCGAACGCGTAGATGCCCGCGTTGATCTCGCCGATCGCGCGCTCGTCGTCGGTGGCGTCCTTCTGCTCGACGATGCGATCGAACCCGCCGTCGGCGCCGCGCACGACGCGGCCGTAGCCGGTGGGGTCGTCGGAGACGGCCGAGAGCACGGATGCCTGCGCGGCGCGGCCGCGGTGCTGCTCGAGGAACGCGGCGAGCGTGTCGGCGTCGAGGAGCGGCACGTCGCCGTTCAGCACGAGCACCTCGCCCTCGAAGTCGTCGGGCAGCGCGGCGATCGCCTGCTCGACGGCGCGACCGGTGCCCGGGATCTCGTCCTGGTCGACGACGACGACGCCGGGCAGGACCGCCTCGACCTCGGCGGCCACCTGGTCGCGCTCGTGCCGCACGACGGCGACGACGTGGGCGGCGTCGAGCGCGTTCGCCGTGCGCAGCACGTGGGCCACGATCGGCGACCCGGCGAGCGGGTGCAGGAGCTTCGGGGTGGCCGACTTCATGCGGGTGCCCTGGCCGGCGGCGAGCACGATGATCGCGAGATTCTGGTCCATGCTCCGCCACCAGGATTCGAACCTGGTCCTCACAGCTCCAAAGGCTGTCGTGCTGCCGTTACACCATGGCGGACCGCTCCGAACCGACGATTCCGAGCGCCCTACAGTCTGCCAGACGCGGCGCCGGGAGCGTCGTGTCCGGTCTTGTCATGTGACCTATAGGTCACGTATCCTGATCGTGATGGATGACGACGACGCGGTGTTCAAGGCGCTGGCGGACGCCACGAGGCGGCGCCTGCTCGACCACCTGTTCGAGCACGACGGCGCCCGCCTCGCCGACCTCGAGTCGCTCGCCGACATGACGCGCTTCGGCGTGATGAAGCACCTGCGGGTGCTCGAGGACGCCGGCCTCGTCACCACGCGCCGTTCGGGGCGGGAGAAGCTGCACTTCCTGAACGTCGTGCCGATCCGGCTCATCCACGATCGCTGGATCGACAAGTACCGGGTGGGGCCGGCCTCGGCACTGGCGGACCTCAAACGAGAACTGGAGGAACGACCATGACGACGACGCAGGTCTACCACGTCTACATCCGCGCCACGGCCGACGAGATCTGGGCGGCGATCACCCGGCCCGAGCTGACCGCGCGGTACTTCCACCGCGTGACGATCGAGATCACCCCCGAGACCCGCTCGCACGTGGGGCCACGTGGTGAACGCTGGGACCCCGACGCGGTGCTCGAGTTCGACCCGCCGCGTCGACTCGTGCACGAGTGGCGGTCGCAGTACGACCCCGAGATGTCCGCCGAGCCGGTCAGCCGGGTCACCTGGGAGATCGAGCCGCAGGATGGCGGCACCTGCCTCGTGACCCTCACGCACGACCGGCTCGAGGGCTCGCCGAAGACGGCGGAGGGCGTGTCGGGTGCCGGATGGATGTTCGTGCTGAGTTCGATGAAGTCGCTGCTCGAGACGGGCGAGGCACTGCCGCCCACCGGCT
This sequence comes from Agromyces humi, assembly GCF_009720255.1. Lineage (GTDB taxonomy): Bacteria > Actinomycetota > Actinomycetes > Actinomycetales > Microbacteriaceae > Agromyces > Agromyces humi. The sequence goes on from NZ_WJSP02000122.1 coordinate 5,601, forward strand.
GAGGCCCCGCCCCACCGCTGCGCACCGGCTGCCCGGCGGCGCCGACGGCCACGGCGCGGCGGGATAATGGCGGGATGACGGATGCTGACGAGGTCGACCGGATCGTGGGCGACTGGGAGCGCGAGCGACCCGACCTCGACTTCGCGCCGCTGCAGGTGCTCTCCCGCGTCGCACGCCTCTCGAAGCACCTCGACCGCGCACGGCGCCAGGCGTTCGCTCGGTCCGAGCTCGAGGCATCCGAGTTCGACGTGCTGTCTGCGCTGCGACGCGCGGGCTCGCCCTACCGGCTCTCCCCCAAGCAGCTCCTGCAGCAGACGCTCGTCTCGAGCGGCACCATGACGAACCGCATCGACCGGCTCGTCGAACGCGGGCTCGTCAGCCGTCAGACCGACCCCAACGACGGCCGCGGCATCCTCGTCGAGATGAGCCCGGCGGGCCTCACGCGCGTGGATGCCGCGATCACGCGCCTCGTCGACGCCGAGGCCGAGCTGCTCGACAGCCTGCCCGCGGCCGAGCAGAAGCGGCTCGCCAGCCTGCTGCGCAAGCTCAGCCTCGGCTTCGACTAGCCGGGGCCACGCGTCGCGGCGCCGGCTACCGCCGCAGCACCTTCCGGGCGAGCCAGTTGCCGAGGAACTGCACCCCCTGCACGAACACGACGATGAGCAGCACCGCCGCCCACGTGATGACCGGCTCGAACTGGCGGTAGCCGTAGACCTGGGCGAACGTGCCGAGGCCGCCGCCGCCGATCAGGCCCGCCACCGCCGTCATGTCGACGATGGCGACGAGCACGAACGTGTACCCGAGGATCAGCGGCCCGAGCGCCTCGGGCACCACGACGGTGCTGAGGATCCGCAGCGGACCCGCGCCCATCGACCGCGCCGCCTCGATGACGCCGGGCGACACCGTGAGCAGGTTCTGCTCCACGATGCGGGCGATCGCGAACGACGCGGCGAGCGACAGGGCGAAGATCAGCGCGTTGTTGCCGATGCCCGTGCCGATCACGAGCCGCGAGAGCGGCTGCACCGCGGCGATGAAGATGATGAACGGGATCGGCCGGAAGAAGTTGATGACCACGTTCACGACGTTGTAGATCGCGCCGTTGGAGAGGAGGCTGCCCGGACGCGTCGTGTAGAGCACGACGCCGAGCAGGAGCCCGGCCGTGCCGCCGATGAGCAGCGTGAGGCCCACCATGTAGAGGGTCTCGACGGCCGCGGTCCAGAACTCGCCCTGCAGCTCGAACAACCGGTCCATCACGGCACCTCCGTCACGTCGACGCGCTCGGCGATGCGGGCGAGCGCGGGGTCGATCGCGGCATCCGCCCCCCTGATCGCGAGGGTGAGGTGGCCGAACGCCCGCCCCTGGATGTCGTTGATGCCGCCGTAGACGAGCTCGAACTCGAGGCCCGCCGCCGCGAGCTCGAGGAACACCGAGGCCTGCGACACGTCGCCGTCGCGGAACGAGATCGTGACGATGCGGCCCTCGTGGCGTTCGCGCAGCACGTCGAGCTCGGCGGGCGACGGCACGCCCTTCACCACGGTGGACACGAAGCGCCGCGACGACGGGTTCTGCGGGTCGGAGAAGACGTCGAACACGTCGCCGTGCTCGATCACGCGACCGCCGTCCATCACGGCGACCTTCGTGGCGATCGACTGGATGACGTCCATCTCGTGGGTGATCACGATGATCGTCACGCCGAACTCGCGGTTCACGCGCTTGAGCAGCGCGAGCACCTCCTGCGTCGTCTCGGGGTCGAGCGCGCTCGTGGCCTCGTCGGCGAGCAGCAGGCGCGGCGAGGTGGCGAGCGCCCTGGCGATGCCCACGCGCTGCTTCTGGCCGCCCGAGAGCTGGTCGGGGTAGTTGCGCGCCTTGTCGGCGAGGCCGACGAAGTCGAGCAGCTCGGCGACGCGCGCCGCGATCTCGGCCTTCGAGGCGCCGGCGACCTTGAGTGGGTAGGCGATGTTCTGCCACACGGTCTTCGCGCCGAACAGGTTGAACTGCTGGAAGATCATGCCGATGCCGAGCCGGATGCCGCGGAGCTCGCGCTCGGGCATGACCGTGAGGTCGCGGCCGTCCACCGTGATGCGGCCCGAGGTCGCGGGCTCGAGCGCGTTGACGAGGCGCACGAGCGTGGACTTGCCCGCGCCCGAGTAGCCGATGATGCCGAAGACGTCGCCCGCCTCGATGTCGAGGGTCACGTCGTCGACGGCCACGACCTGCGCGCCGCCGCGCTCGGCCGGCGGGTACGTCTTGCTGACGTTGGTGAGGCTCACGAGAGCCATGGATGCTCCTTCCGGAACGCCGAGACGGGCGGTGGGCTCTCGGCGCCCACCGCCCGCTCGCGTCGCGATCGATCCGTCGAATCGGTCGCGGGCGTCAGCCCTTCGCGGCCTTCGTGTCGGCCTCGACCTTGGAGAGCGAGTCCTTCAGGTCGGCCACCGGCGTGGTGACCGGCACCGCGGTGCCGCCGGAGGACTCGAGGAGTCCGGCCTGCACGTCGGGGTCGGTCTGGAAGATGTCGACGAGCTTCAGGTAGGTCTCGTTGTCGGCATCGTCGGCGCGTGCCGCGAAGATGTTCACGTAGGGCAGCGCGTTGGGATCGCTCGGGTCGTCCTGTGCGATCGCGTCCTCGAAGCTGAGGCCGGCGTCGGCGACGAAGTCGTTGTTGATGACGGCGGCCGCGACGTCGGGCAGGGAGGTCGGGGTCAGCGACGCCTCGAGGGCGGTGACCTTCACCTTCGACTTCGCCTCGTCGATGTCGGCGAGGTCGGAGAAGATCGAGCCGCCGCTCTTCAGCTCGACGAGCCCGGCCGACTGCAGCACGAGCAGCGCGCGGGCCTGGTTCGAGGCGTCGTTCGGCACGGCGACGGTCTCGCCGGCCGGGATGTCCTCCACCGAGTCGTACTTCGTCGAGTAGAGGCCCAGCGGGTAGATCGCCGTCGCGCCGATCGGCGTGAGGTCCTCGTCGGCCGACACGTTGTAGTCGGCGAGGTACACGATGTGCTGGAACTGGTTGAGGTCGAGCTCGCCCTCGGTGAGCGCCGGGTTGGGCTGGGCGTAGTCGGCGAAGTCGACGAGCTCGATGTCGATGCCGGCCTCGGCGGCGGCGTCCTCGAAGGCGGCCCACTGCGGGTCGGCCTTGCCGACGACGCCGATCTTCACGACGTCGTCGCCGTTCTCGCCGGCGGCGGGCGTGGCGCAGGCCGCGAGCGCGGCCACGAGCGGCAGGGTCGCCAGGGCCGCGAGGAGCTTGGTGGTGGTACGTGACATTCCGGTGATTCCCTTTCGCGTGGGCGCGCCGCGATCAGGTGCTGATGGCGTGGAGCAGGCATGGCTCCGCCACGGTTCGTGTCGGTGGGGGCGTCGATGCCGCGAACGCGGGCGCATCTCCACGTTAGGCGAAGCATCTTCGAGGGCATGACCACGTGGTCACGATGCGTCACAGTTCCTGCGGCTGCGGCGCTGCATTCCGACGGATGCTTCGGGCGTGACGTCCGTGACGGCGCCCACGCCGTGCGATGGGGGGCACCGGCCGCGGGGGCGCGGGGCTGCCGCTCAGGCCTCGAGCGCCTCGGACACCTCGAGCCAGCGGGTCTCGAGGTCGGACACCGACGCCTCCAGCGCGCTGAGCTCGTCGCCGAGCACGCCGAGGCCCACGTAGTCGCCCTGGTCGTGCTGCGCCAGCTTCTCGTGCTGCGCGGCGATCTGCGCCTGCAGCTTCTCGAGGCGACGGTCGATCGACGAGAGCTCCTTCTCGGCGGCGCGGCGCTCCGCGCCGGTGAGGGCCGCGGATGCCGCAACCGCGGGCTGCGCGCCACGCGTG
>NZ_WJSP02000123.1 GCF_009720255.1 Agromyces humi
CTCGGCGCGCGCGCCCGAGGCCAGCCGCAGCACGTCGGCGCGCAGGCCGTCGGCGAGGGCCGACCCGAGGTAGGCGAGCTGCACGTTGGCCGACTGCCCCGCCACCGAGACCTCGAGCTTGGCCGTGCCGAACAGGCGAGCGAACAGCGGACGCGTGACGTTGATGCCCTGGATGCGGTCGAGCCTGGCGCTGCGATGCGAGCGGAACAGGATGCCGCTGCGCACCTCCACCGCCTCGTCGGTGATGCGGAACGTGTGCATGCGCCACGACAGCCAGAATCCGATGATCACCGCGACGATCACGAGTGCGACGGCGAGCACGGCCCAGCCGACGAGCCCGTTCGTCACGATGCCGCCGATCGGGTCGTTCGCCCAGTCGCCCTGCCACTGCTCGACCTGCACGTCGAGGCCGTCGTCGAGGTCGGGCGCGAAGAGCACGAGGAACATGTCGACGACGCGCTCGCGGAGGTTGGCGATGATGAAGCCGAGCACCGCGATGAACACCAGGCCGCCGCGCAGCAGCGGGCTCGCCGGGTGCAGTCGGTGCCACTCGCCGTCGGCGAGGTTCGTGACCGGCGGCTGCCGGACCGGTGCGGTCACAGCCCCGCCCGGCGCGTCTCGGCGAGCGCGACGAGCTCGTCGCGCAGCCGGTCGGCCTCCTCCATCGGGAGGCCGGGAACCGTCACCGCCGTCGACGCCGCGGCCGTCACGAACTTGAGGTCGGCGAGGCCGAGCGCGCGGGCCACGGGTCCGCGGGTGATGTCGACGAGCTGCATGCGGCCGTAGGGCACCGCGACCTGCCGCTGGAACATGATCCCGCGACGGAAGAGCAGGTCGTCTTCACGCAGCCGGTAGCCGATGGAGCGCACGCGACGCGGTTCGAAGGCGATGCCCACGAGCGACGCGACGCCGATGACGATGGCCGCCCAGAGCGCCCACCACTGGCCCCAGAGCAGGTAGGCGATGGTGAAGGCGCCGACGAACACGACCATGCCGATCAGCGATCCGACGACCTCGACCACGATGTACTTCGGCGAGACGCGCAGCCAGCCGGTGTCGGCCGGCGCAGCAGGCTCGACCGCTGTCGTCGCCTCGCCGCCGTTGGCGTCGTCGCGGATCTCAGGCATGCACGTGCCCTTCCTTCTCGGTCTCGGGCTCGTCGGGGGGAAGGGTGCAGAACGCCTCGGCGACGAGGCCGCCGACGAGCAGGAGGCCGGCCCCGATCGCCGTGGCGAACGCGACCCAGACCGTCTCGGCGGACGGCACCACGCTTCGCGTGAGGAGGAACACCGTGATGCCGAGGCCGAACCCGAACACGAGCGACCCGCTCAGGCTGCACGCCTTCGCCAGCACGGCCGTGCGCATCGCTCGGAACGGGTCGAGATGCTTGGTCGCCTTGCCCTTGACCGCCCGCCGCACCGGCCACGCGAACGCCACGACGAGCGCCCCGACACCGGTGAGCGTGATGGGCAGCGACAGCGGCGGCACGATGGCGTTCGCACCGGCGGAGACGATGGCGAGATCGATGAGGTAGCCCGCCACGACGCCGGCGAGCACGAACGCGACGATCGTCGACACGTGGGTGCGCTTCATCGGCGCACCACCTCGTCGCGCGCGTCGCGGCGGAGGACGGCGACCGGCCCGCGACCGGCGAGCACGGCGTCGGGGTCGACGTCGAGCCACGGCTGCAGCACGAACGCCCGCTCCCAGGCGCGCGGATGCGGCAGCGTGAGCCGTTCGCTCGCGAGCTCGATGCCGTCGACGTCGACGAGGTCGAGGTCGAGGGTGCGGTCGCCCCAGTGCGTCGTGCGCACACGGCCGTGCTCGGTCTCGATGGCCTGCAGGAGGTCGAGCAGGTCGAGCGGCGCGAGCGCGGTCTCGATCACGAGCACGCCGTTGAGGTAGCCCGGCGCCTCGGAGTCGACACCGGCATCGGTGATGGCCGCGGTCTCGTACACGGGCGACACCGCCACGAGCTCGACGCCTGGGGACTCCGCCAGTGTGCGGGTCGCCGACGCGATCGTGGCCTCGCGGTCGCCGAGGTTGGCGCCGAAGGCGATGACGGCGCGGCTCATGCGCGGCCCCTCACGACGGTGACCGCGACATCGGCGAAGGGCACCGAGATGGGCGCCTCGGGCTTGTGCACCGTGACCTCGACCTCCTCGACCGCCGGGTAGCCCAGTGCGACGGCGGCCACGCGCTCGGCGACCGTCTCGATGAGGTCGACCGGGTCGCGCTCGACGGCGGCGACCACCGCCTCGGCGAGCTCGCCGTAGTGCACGGTGCTGCCGAGGTCGTCGCCGGATGCCGCGGCGGCGAGGTCGACCGCGACCGACACGTCGATCACGAACTCCTGCCCCTGCTCGCGCTCGAAGTCGAAGACGCCGTGGTGCGCGCGCACGCGCACGCCGGTGAGGGTGATGCGGTCGCGCGTCCTAGCCACGTCGTCCACTCTGCCACGCTCCGAGGACGTCGAGCGCCCGCCGGGTGCCGCGCACGTCGTGCACGCGGACGCCCCAGGCGCCGGCCTGTGCGGACAGGGCACTGATGACGGCGGTCGGCAGGTCGCGGTCCTCCATCGGAGCTCCCTCGGGGAGCAGGGCTCCCACGAACCGCTTGCGGGACGCGCCGACCAGGATGGGCAGGCCCAGCTCGCCGAGCACGTCGAGACGCGCGAGCAGCTCCCAGTTCTGCGCGCCGCGCTTGGCGAAGCCGAGGCCGGGGTCGAGGATGACCCGGTCGGACGCCACGCCCGCGGCGACGAGGGCGTCGACGCGGGCCGCCAGCTCGTCGCGCACCTCGGTCGCCACATCGCGGTACTCGGCGAGCGAGTCCATGCGATCGGAGTGCCCGCGCCAGTGCATCGCCACGTAGTGGGCGCCCGTCTCGGCCACGATCGGGGCCATCGCGGCATCCGCGAGTCCGGCCGACACGTCGTTGATGATCTCCGCGCCCGCCTCGACGGCGGCGACGGCGGTGGCCGCCCGCATCGTGTCGACGCTGACCCGGATGCCGCGGCCGGCGAGTTCGCGCACGACGGGCACCACTCGGCGCAGCTCCTCGTCGGGCTCGACGCGTGCGGCCCCCGGACGCGTGGACTCGCCACCGACGTCGAGCACGTCGGCGCCCTGGGCGGCGAGCTCGAGGCCGTGGGCGATGGCCGCGTCGGCGTCGAACCAACGCCCACCGTCGCTGAACGAGTCGGGCGTCACGTTGACGACGCCCATCACCAGCGTGGGCACCGGCTCAGTCACGTTCGGAGGCTCCGATGAGCGCGATGATCTCGCTGCGCGCGGCCGGCTCGGCCAGCGCGCCGCGGCTCGCGATCGTGATCGTCGAGCTGCGCTCCTGCCGAGAGCCCCGCGTGGTGACGCAACGGTGCTGGGCGTCGAGCACGACGAGCACGCCCTTGGGGTCGAGGCCCGTCTGGAGGGTGTCGGCGATCTCCTCGGCGAGCCGCTCCTGCAGCTGCGGCCGCGCCGCGAGCGTCTCGATCACGGCGGGGATGCGACCGAGCCCGACGACCCGGTCGCCGGGCAGGTAGGCCACGTGTGCGGTGCCGACGAACGGCAGGAGGTGGTGCTCGCACACCGACCGGAACGCGAGGTCGCGCAGCACGACGGCGTCGGACGTGGCCGGCACGCCGGCATCCGTCGCCCCGATGGGCACGCTGTCGGCGAGGTGGCTCAGCGGGTCGACGTGGAGTCCGCCGAAGAAGTCGGCGTAGGCCTCGGCGACGCGCTGGGGGGTGCGCTCGAGCCCCGGACGCGCCGGGTCCTCGCCGATCGCGAGCAGGATCTCGTGCACGGCGCGCTCGATGCGCCCGGTGTCGACACCGGCCATGGCACCCCCTCTTCGGGTCGGTCGACTACGCCGTCGCGGGGCGCGGCTTCGAGCGCGAGGCGCGCGACGCGGCCGGCTCCTCCAGAGGCGTGTCGCCCGAGTCCACGCCGCCGTCGACGGCGCCCTGGTCGATCGGCGCCTTCGCGGTGGGGAAGGCGATCGGCGGGCGGTCGGAGACGGGGCGGCGGTCGCTCGAGAGCCAGAGGGGCCGCTCGGGCAGGCGCTTCACGTCCTTGAAGATCTCGGCGATCTGGTTGTGGTCGAGGGTCTCGTGCTCGAGCAGCTCGGCCGCCAGGTGGTCGAGGATGTCGCGGTTGTCGTTGAGCACCTGCCAGGCCTCGTCGTGCGCCTGCTCGATGAGCGACCGCACCTCGGCGTCGACCCGCTCGGCGATCTCCTCGGAGTAGTCGCGCTGGTGGCCCATGTCACGGCCGAGGAAGACCTCGCCCTGCGACTGGCCGAGCTTCACGGCGCCGACGTTCGCGCTCATGCCGAACTCGGTGACCATCTTCCGTGCGGTCGACGTGGCCTTCTCGATGTCGTTCGAGGCGCCGGTCGAGGGGTCGTGGAACACGATCTCCTCGGCGACGCGGCCGCCCATCGCGTACGTCAGCTGGTCGAGCAGCTCGTTGCGGCTGATCGAGTACTTGTCTTCCAGCGGCAGCACCATCGTGTAGCCGAGGGCGCGACCGCGCGGCAGGATCGTGATCTTCGTCACGGGGTCGGTGTAGTTCATCGCCGCCGCGGCGAGGGCGTGTCCGCCCTCGTGGTAGGCCGTGATGAGCTTCTCCTTGTCCTTCATGACGCGCGTGCGGCGCTGCGGACCGGCGATGACGCGGTCGACGGCCTCGTCGAGGGCGCGGTTGTCGATGAGCTGGGCGTTCGAGCGCGCGGTGAGCAGGGCGGCCTCGTTGAGCACGTTGGCCAGGTCGGCACCGGTGAAGCCGGGCGTCTTGCGCGCGAGCACCTCGAGGTCGACGCCCTTGGCGAGCGGCTTGCCCATCGAGTGCACCTCGAGGATGCGCTGGCGGCCCTTGAGGTCGGGCGCGTCGACGCCGATCTGGCGGTCGAACCGACCGGGGCGCAGCAGTGCCGGGTCGAGGATGTCGGGGCGGTTCGTCGCCGCGATGAGGATGACGTTGGTCTTCGGGTCGAAGCCGTCCATCTCGACGAGCAACTGGTTCAGCGTCTGCTCGCGCTCGTCGTGTCCGCCGCCGAGGCCCGCACCGCGGTGCCGGCCGACGGCGTCGATCTCGTCGACGAAGATGATGGCCGGCGCGTTCTGCTTGGCCTGGTCGAACAGGTCGCGCACGCGGCTCGCGCCGACGCCGACGAACATCTCGACGAAGTCGGAACCCGAGATCGAGTAGAACGGCACGCCCGCCTCGCCGGCGACGGCGCGCGCGAGGAGGGTCTTGCCGGTTCCGGGAGGGCCGTAGAGCAGCACGCCCTTGGGGATGCGGGCACCGACGGCCTGGAACTTCGCGGGCTCCTTGAGGAACTCCTTGATCTCCTGCAGCTCCTCGATGGCCTCGTCGGCGCCGGCGACGTCGTCGAAGGTGACCTTGGGGCTCTCCTTGGAGACGAGCTTGGCCTTGGACTTGCCGAACTGCATGACGCGGTTGCCGCCGCCCTGCATGCCGGAGAGCATGATCCAGAAGAAGAGGCCGATCAGCACGAGCGGGAGCAGGATGCCGAGCATCGAGAGGAACCAGTTCGGCTGGGGCACCTCGTCGTTGAAGCCGTCCTTCGGGTTCGCCGCGTCGACCGCGTTCACGACGTCTTCGCCGCGAGGCGTGACGTAGTAGAACTGCACCTGCGACCCGAGCTCGTCGTCGGGCTTGGCCAACGTGAGATCGACGCGGTTCTCGCCGTCGACGATCTTCGCCGAGGCCACCTTGCCGTCGCTGAGGAGCTCGAGGCCCTCCTGGGTCGAGACCTCCTTGAAGCCGGAGGCGGTGATGAGGCTCGATCCGATCCACACGGCGACGATCGCGAGCAGGATGTAGATGATCGGCCCGCGCAGGATCTTCTTCATGTTCATGGTGCTGCAAGGCTACCGTCGCGATGCTGGATGCAGGCCACGTGTTCGCTGAGGGCTGCTCAGCAGCGCTGAAGGAGCCATGTACACGGCCGCTGAGGGCTGCTCAGCCGGCGGATGCCGCGGCGCGATACTCCTTGAGCCCCACCATGTACGGCAGGCCCTTGCCTGCCGCCGCGAAGGTGCGCCCGAGGCGGCCGCCGAGGGATGGCGCGGGCAAGGGGGCCGCCGAGCCGTCGAGGTCGCCCACGTCGACGAAGTACGCGTGCACCGGCCCGAATCCCTCGAGTTCGGGTTCGACCTCGTGCACGGGGCCGCGCATCGCGTCCTCCCCGGTGCGGTACAGCTCCTCGGAGAGGAGGACGTACTCGGGGATCCCGACCGGGTTCTTCAGAAGGCGATGGACGAGGATGACGTCGATCCCGACGAGCTTGACCCGGTCGCGGATGGTCTGGATGGCCACGTCGCCGACGTGCGCGACGAACTTGAGCTTGAGGTCGGCGGCGCCCTTGCACCCGTTGCAGGGGCACAGGTTCGCCGCGACGTACCGGCGCTCGAGGTGGAAGGCCCGGTGCATGGCGACGGCGGCGTCGAGGATGTCGTCGACCGCGGCATCCGTGTCACCGTCGTCGGCCTGCCGCGAGAGGAAGGCGGCGTCACCCTCGATCTCGATGAGATCGAAGCCCGGGGCGGCATCGATCATCTTGTCGAGCATCCGCGCGGTGTTGACCTCGGCGTGCGCAAGGCTCATCCGATGGGTGCTCATGTACTCGGTGTAGCCACCGATGTCGGCGATGAGCAGGACCGCACGGCCGGATTCCATGCCCAAGGGTCGCATCAAAGGGGCCGCCGCACAATGAACCCGTCCCCAGGGGCGGGTTCAGGGCGCGGGCGGAGGCGGTTCCCCGTGCGGCTCCGTCGGCTCGTAGCGGTGCAGCAGGTCCTCGACCGTCGACGCGGCCTCGGTGGCGCTCGGGGTGTAGCCGAGGACCACCGGCAGGAAGTGCTCCGAGCCGAGCGACTGCAGCTCGAGTGGGCTCCTCGCCACCACGCTGGCCGTGCGACGGGTGCGACGGAGCAGCGCGATCTCGCCGAAGCCCTCGCCCGGGCCGAGCGTCGCCACCACCCGGCCGTCGCCCACGACGTCGGCGTCGCCGGACGCGATGACGTAGTACCGGTCGCCGACGTCGCCCTGGGTGAACACCGCCGAGCCCGCCGGGACGGCGACCGGCTCGAGGCCGCGCGCGAGCTGCTCGATGGACGGCAGGGGAAGCGGGCGGAGCATGGGGACCTTGCGGAGCAGGGCGATGTCGACGTCGAGGCTGTCGACCGAGCGGTCCATGCCCCGGAGCCTCCGCAGCGCTGCCAGCGCGAGGATCGGGCACACCAGCCCGATCGCGATGAGCGCGGCCTGCACCCCGAACCACTCGACCAGCGCCGAGGCGACGACGGCGCCGATGCCGATCGACACCGCCACGAGGCTCTCGAGCACCCCGAAGACGCGGGCGAGCACCTCGTCGTGACGCAGGAGCAGCCCGCCCACTTCGCCGTGAGCGACGACACGATCAGGTGGCCCGGCTTCAACCACCACCCGGGTCCGGGCGACGAGTGGTGGTACTCGGGCACCTACGGCATGCTCACGCCCGGCGAGGGCGTGAAGGCCGGATGGCACGGCGTCGGCCCGGTCGTCGATCCCGACCTGCGCGACTACGAAGCCGAGCCGGTGCAGTTCGCGGCGCTGCGTCGCTACGCCCGCGAATGGCTGCCCGGCGTCGACGCCGAGGTCGCAGCGGCGATCAGCTGCACCTACACGACGACGCCCGACTCGACGTTCGTGCTCGACGCGTCGGGCCCGGTCGCCGTGGGGGCGGGCTTCTCGGGGCACGGATTCAAGTTCACTCCCGCGGTCGGCCGCATCCTCGCCGACCTCGCCGACGGGCGCCGGGCGCCGGGCGTCTTCCGCCTCGGCCGGTTCGCCACCACCTGACCTGGAGCACGCATGACCGACCGCCGTTCGCTCGCCGACCACGCTGCCGGTGCCGACCCCGTCGAGCTCGACCGCGTGCAGATCGAACGCGTCGAGCTCGAACGCGTCGACTGGCACGATTCGCGCGCCGTGGCGCTGCGCGCCGCGATGGACGACGAGATCGGGCCGCGGTACGCCGCCGACGTCGCCGAGTTCGATCCCGCCACGGTCGCCGCCATCTCGAGCGCGTTGGCCATCGATCCCGACGACATCGTCGCCACGCTCATCGCCTCGGTCGACGGAGTCCCGGTCGGCCACGCGGCGCTCCGACGCCTCGGGCAGGAGTGGGAGCTGAAGCGCGTCGTCACGTTGCCGGCCGCACGCGGCCGCGGCGTCTCGCGGGCGCTGATCACCGAGATCGAGCGCCTCGTCGTCGAGCAGGGCGGCACCCGCCTCATCCTGCAGACCGGCCACCGCCAGCCCGAGGCGATCCGCCTCTACGAGTGGCTCGGCTATCGCCCCATCCCGGTGTACCCGCCCTACGACGCGATCACCTTCTCGCACTGCTACGCCCGCGACCTCGTCTGAGTCGTCGACGGCGGCACGCGGCATCGTCGCGCGTAGGAGTACGACACATGCCCGCGACGGAATTCGTCATGTTGCGGCCGCCGGAGCCCGGAATTCCGCCCCTCTTCCCGCCGCAATGACGCGGAGTGACGCTATCGGTCGCCGCGTGAATCGTCGCATTGCCCGACCCCGCATCGCTCCCTAGCTTCGAATCACCGGCGCCGATCGCGGCGGCGGGAACGAACCGAAGAGGACGGAGCGAGCGATGACCACCCAGTTGAGCGTGCGGTACGTGAGCGCGGACGACGCGTTGGCGAAGCCCCTGCTCGCCGACCTCGAGCGCGAGTACGACGGCCGCTACGGCGAGTTCTTCGGCGAGCGGGCCAGCACCGAGTTGAACCGGTACCCCGCCTCGGACTTCGCCCCGCCGTACGGCGCCTTCCTGGTCATCCTCGAGGACGGCGAGCCCGTCGCCGGGGGAGCCTTCAAGCGCTACGACGACCGGACCGCCGAGCTGAAGCGGGTCTGGACGCATCCCGAGCACCGAGGCCGCGGCCTGGGCCGCCGCGTCGTCGCCGAGCTCGAGGCGGCCGCACGGCACCGCGGCTACACGGCCGTCACGCTCACGACCGGCCCCCGCCAGCCCGAGGCCGTCGCCCTCTACCTGGCGAGCGGCTACACGCCCCGGTTCGACCCGGCACTGCCCGCCGAGCAGATCGGCATCCACGCGTTCGACAAGTCGCTCGTCACCGAAGGGGTCCGCGCATGAGTCGCATCCTCGCCCGCCGCTCCGAGACCACGACGACGGATGCCGCAGCCGCGACGGATGCCTCGGCCGCGCCGTCATCCCGCACGACCGCGGATGCTCCCCTCGACGCAGCCGTCGAACGTATGCGTCGAGAGGAATGAGAGGAGGTAGGGCACGCGGACCGAGAAGAGCTCGGTGCTGCCGTCGGGCGTGCCGAGGGTGAACAGCGAGAACGAGGCATCCGC
>NZ_WJSP02000124.1 GCF_009720255.1 Agromyces humi
ATCGTGATCAGCACGTAGGCGGTCGCCAGCGGGGCGATCGCGGGCGCGACGCCGGCCGCCACGGCGATACCCGCGATGACGATCGAGAACTCGCCGCGTGGGGCGAGCGACAGCCCGGCGCGCCATTGGCCGAGCGTGCCGACACCCGCCTGCCGTGCGGCGTACGCCCCCGTGATGAGCTTGGTGAGGATCGTCACGACCGCGAGCGCGGCCGCGGGCAGGAGCATGGGGATGAGTCCCGACGAGTCGCTCGTGAGGCCGAAGAAGACGAAGAAGGTCGCGGCGAAGAGGTCGCGCAGGGGCGTGAGCACCTGGCTCGCGTTGGCCGCCACCCGTCCGGACAGGGCGATGCCGACGAGGAACGCGCCGACCGCCGCGGAGACGCCCACCTGCGCGGCGAGCCCGGCCACGAGCATGGTGAGCCCGAGCACCCCGAGCAGCAGCGGCTCGTACTCGTCGGCCGGGAACAGCCGCGACACGATGTGCCCGTGCCGGAGGGCGACGTAGAGGATGAGCGCGACGACGCCGACGGCGATCGCGACCGAGATCGCGCCCTGCAGGAGGCTCACGCCGATCACGATCGCCGACAGGATCGGCAGGTAGAACGCCATCGCGAGGTCCTCGATCACGAGCACGGCGAGGATCGCGGGCGTCTCACGGTTCGAGAGCCGCCCGAGGTCGCGGAGGAGCTTCGCGATCACGCCCGACGACGACACCCAGGTGACGCCGGCGAGCGCCACCGCGGCGACGGGCCCCCATCCGAGCAGCAGCGCGAGGGCGGCACCGGGGAGGGCGTTCAGGATGCCGTCGAGGATGCCCGGCAGCCGCGCCGACTTCAGGCTCGTGAAGAGCTCGGTCGCCGTGTACTCGAGGCCGAGCAGGGCGAGGAGCAGGATGATCCCGATCTCGGAACCGGTCTGCAGGAACTCCGCGCTCGCGTCCAGCGGGATCACCCCGCCCTCGCCGAACGCGAGGCCGAGGAGGAGGTAGAACGGGATCGGCGAGATGCCGATGAGGAGGGCGAGACGCCCGAGCAGGCTCATGCCGAGAAGGAGCGCGCCGACTTCGATGAGGAGCAGCGTGGTCTCGTGCATGCAGGCCGCCTCAGCCGGGGCCGTTGGAGAGGAGCTTGGCTACTCCGTCGAGTCCTTCACGAGTCCCGACGCCCACGATGACGTCGCCCGCGCGCAGCCGTTCTGCCGGCGTGGGGGAGGGGATGATCGCGCCGTCGCGCACGATGGCCACGATCGACGCGTGCGTGCGCGTGCGTGCCTTGGTGTCGCCGAGCGTGCGATTCAGGTAGGGCGAGTCCGTCGGCAGTGCGATCTGCTCGGTGTAGAGGCCGGCCGTCTCATCGCTGAGGCTCTGCAGCCGGCTGAGCATGACGGAGGCTCCGAGCACGTCGGCCAGGGCCGCCGCCTCGTCGTCGTTCAACGGGATGGAGTCGCGGCAGGCGTCGGGGTCGTCGACGTCGAAGACGCCCAGGTCGCGCTCACCGTCCCGGTGCGAGACCACGCTGATCCGCCGGCCGCCCTCGGTGACGAGGTCGTGGCGAACGCCGATCCCGGGAAGGTCGACCTTCTCGATATGAATACCCACGAGCGCTATCGTAACCCCGCCGCACGGTGTCTTCGGCACCGGTCCGTCAGTGTCGGAGCCGAGCCTCGTTCGTCATCTCGAGCACCGGCGTTCCACCGTCGTCGACCAGCGCGAACGAGGGCACGATCGCCGAGAGCTCGGCGAGCGAGGTGAGATGCGTGCCGCCGCAGGCGATGCGCGCGGTGCCGTCGGGCAACTCGCACACCCAGGTGCGACGGTCGGTGAGCCCGTCGCCGGCGGCGTCCACGCGCACGCTCCCGCCGGTCGCGATCCAGGCCTCGAGCTGCTCGGCGACCTCGCGTCGCACCGCGTCGAGGTCGTCGGCGAGCGACGCCGTGTCGAACCCGGCGCGGCGCAGCGACTTGTTCAGGCGGTAGCGATCCACCGAGCCGCCGGGCGTGATGCGGGAGGAGGCGATCGCGGCGCCGTCGAAGTCGGGGCTGCCGAGGGCGTCCTCGCGTGCGGGCTTCGACCATCGCGCCGCCACGGCGCGATTCAGCGCGAGCGAGGCGAGATGGCAGGCCGTGTGGCCGGTCGACAGCGCGCGCCGCGTCGCGGCGTCCGCCTGGATGGTCACCTCGTCGCCCTCGGCGATCGGGGCGTCGGCGTCGACGAGATGGGCGATGACGAACGCCCAGCCCTCGGTCCCGGGGCGCACCGGGATGTCGGCGCCGAGGTGGAGGACCTCGCCGTCGGTGGCGGCGACGACCGCATCGTGCACGACGACGTCGCCCGTCGCGGTGCGGATCACGCCGGCGTCGGCCGGTTGGTCGGGCCAGGCGGCGTCGACGGGGTGGAAGCTCGTGGACTCGGTGATCACGGCCAGGCGGCCCTCATCGGCGGGGGCGACGTGCACGACGCGCGTGGCCGCCTCGAGGGCGCCGGACGGGTAGGTGACGCGGGTGTCGCGGTGCGGAAGGCTCACCCGTCAGACGCCGTCGGCGCGACCGAGGATGTTGACCGGGATGGCCACGGCGAGGGCCACGCACAGGATGCCGCCGAAGAAGGTGACCGCCTGGAAGGCCGGCACCTCGAACGCGAAGCCCATGAGCCACATGCCGAGGACGAAGAATCCCATCGCGATGAGGAAGGCGACGACGTTCAAAGGAACCTCCAGCTGCTCGGCGCGGCATCGACACCGCGTCGCCAAGTCTAGCGTCGAGACGAGCGCTAGCCCTCGACCGGCCCCAGCCAGGCGTTCGCCACCGTGCTGTGCGCCGACTCGTCGTCGGACGGATGGAAGATCCCGGCGAGCACGTCGCGGTAGAGCCGCCCGAGCTCCGAGCCGGAGAAGTAGGACGAGCCGCCCGCGACGCGCACCGCC
This sequence comes from Agromyces humi, assembly GCF_009720255.1. Taxonomy (GTDB): domain Bacteria; phylum Actinomycetota; class Actinomycetes; order Actinomycetales; family Microbacteriaceae; genus Agromyces; species Agromyces humi. The sequence goes on from NZ_WJSP02000124.1 coordinate 2,924, forward strand.
TGGTCGACGACGTGCTTCGCCGTCTCCGTCGCGCGTACCTTCACGCCGACCAGCTTGGGGAACCAGCGGGAGCCGTGGTCGACGAGCTCGTCGAGGTCCCGGGCGATGGACAGCAGTTGCGGCTCGATCGCGTCCTGGGCGATCGCCGCGTCGGCGACCCGCCACCGGATGTCGGGGTCCTGCGCGAGCGGGGCACCGTCGCGCTTCATCGAGGTGCGCCGGTGCGCTGCGGCGACCGCGAGGTCGAGCGCCCTGGCCCCGATCCCCGAGTACACCGCCGCGAGCAGCAGCTCGAAGCTCGCGAAGATGCCGAAGATGAGCGGGTCGGCGTTGGGACCGGGGTCCAGGCGCCGGACGATGCGGTCGGGCGCCGCGAAGGCGCCGTCGAGCACCGTCGTCCGGCTCTGCGACGCGCGCATGCCCAGGGTGTCCCAGTCGTCGAGGATCCGGATGTCAGGATCATCCCGGTCGATGAATCCGTAGACGATCTTCGGGGCATCGGCGGACGTGGTGTCGAGGCCCATCGTGCCGAGCCTCGTCCACGCGGGGGACAGCGACGTGAAGATCTTCCGCCCGCTGAAGCGGTAGCCGCCGTCGGGCTGCGGTTCGGCCGCGGTGCGCGATCCGAACAGCATGAGGTCGTTGCCGGCCTCGCTGATGCCGAACCCGAACACCTCGCCGGCGCCGGCCTCCCGCAGCAGGAAGTCCAGGGTGGCGTCGCCCCGGTCACGGAGGATCTTCGCGACGCCGGTCCACACGAGGTGCATGTTCACGGCGAGCGCGGTGGCGGGTGCCGCACCGGCAAGGCGCCCCTGCGCGCGCACGGCGTCCTGGAAACTCCAGCCGAGGCCGCCGTACTCCTCCGGCACGAGTGCGGTGAGGTACCCGGCCTCGCGGAGCTCGGCGAGGTCGGCGTCGAAGAACGCGTTGTCGCGGTCGTATCCGGCGGCGCGCTCGCGCACCCGCTCGAGGAGTTCGTCGTCGAGGACGGTGTCTGGCGTCGCGCTCACGACGCCAGACTACGCCTCGGGTGTCCGGCGCCGGCGGGTCGTGAGCACCACGACGAGGATGACGACGGCCGCGGTGACGAGCGCGGCGAGCAGCCACGGCAGCATGACGCCGATGGCGACGCCGAGCCACGCGGCGAAGCCGACGAGCGCGTTCCAGCCGACCACGATGCCGCTCCAGAAGTCGTCGGGCTGCGGGTCGGGTGCGGCCGAAGCGGTCACGAGCTCGAGGCCGATCGTCGCGAAGTCGACCTGGTCGACGAGGGAGTCGCGCTGCTGGGTGAGGCTGTCCAGCTCCGCCTGCCGAGTCGTCAGCTCCGACTCGATGGCGATGAGGTCGCTCACGGTCGTGGCGGTGGCGAGCAACTCGGTCAGGCGGTCGACCGACACGCTGAGCGCCTCGATGCGTGCGTCGAGGTCCTGGCGCTGCTGCGTGACATCCGAGGCGTTCATCGACACCGAGTTCACGGTGCCGAGCGTCCGGAGCTCATCGACGACCTCGTCCACGCGGTCCGCCGGCACGCGCAGGGTGAGCGACGCGCTGGGCGGCTGCGCGTCGGTGCCCGGGCTCTCGGTGCGGTTGTCGACGCGCCCGCCGGCCTCCTCGGCGATGGTCGCGGCATCCTCGGCCGAGGCGATGGGGTCGTCGACGGTGATCGACGCCCAGCCGGTGGTGATGACGCTGCGGTCGGCCGCGTCGGGGTCGGCGGCGGACGCGGCCGATTGCGCCGATTGATCGCCCGCCTGGTCCTGCACCTCGCCCGGCTGGGGTGCGACCGGACCGGGAGGGGCCTCGACCATCGGCGCGGTGGAGTCGCTCGCGCCCATGGAGCATCCTGAGAGGAGCAGTGCGGTGATCGCGGCTGCGGCCGCCGCGGGAGCGAGTCGTCTCATGCGCTCACTGTATTGCCGGCCGGGAATGCGATGTCTGGGGCCGTGCTGGGAGTCCGGTCACGATCGGGTTGCGGCTCAGTCCAGGTCGGGGTCGCGACCGGTGCGCTCGCCGGTCTCGAGGGTGGCCAGCGCCGCGAGGTCGGCGTCGTCGAGGGCGAAGTCGAAGACGTCGAGGTTCTCACGCAGTCGCTCGGGGGTCGATGCCTTCGGGATCACGATGTTGCCCAGCTCGACGTGCCAGCGCAGCACGACCTGTGCCGGGGTGCGACCGTGCTTGTCCGCGAGGTCGTCGAGCAGCGGCGTGCCCAGCACCCTGCCGCGTGCAAGGGGTGACCACGCCTCGGTGCGGATGCCGCGCGCCGCATCGAACTCCCGCACCGCCGCCTGCGGCAGCCACGGATGCAGCTCCACCTGGTTCACGACGGGTGCGACCCCGGTCTCGGCGATGAGGCGCTCGATGTGGTGCGGATGGAAGTTGGCCACCCCGATCGAGCGCACGCGGCCCTCCTCCTGCAGCCGGACGAGCGCCCGCCATGTGTCGACGTAGCGGTCCGTCGACGGCACCGGCCAGTGGATCAGGTAGAGGTCGAGCGTCTCGAACCCGAAGCGGGCCATGCTCGCGTCGAACGCGCGCAACGTCGTGTCGAAGCCGTTGTCGTCCTTCCACACCTTGCTGGTGACGAAGAGCTCCGCCCTGGGCACGGAGGCCGTTCGTACGGCGCGACCGACCTCCGCCTCGTTCGCGTAGAACGCGGCCGTGTCGAGGTGGCGGTAGCCGAGGTCGATCGCCGCGCGGCAGAGCGCCTCCGCGTCGCCGGCCGGCACCTTGTAGAGCCCGAGGCCGAGCTGCGGGATCATGGCGCCGTCGTCGAGCGACAGCGTCGGGGCGGGAGCGACGGGCTGGGGCATCCGGATTCCTCTCAACTGGGTTGCAACGGCACCGGCTCGGTGTCGGGGATCGGGCTCGCGTCCCGGCCGCGCAGGTCGGGATGCCAGGGACGGCCGATCACGGCGGCCACGACGCCGAGGAAGGCCAGCCCCGATGCGGCCCAGAACGCGCCCTGCGCTCCCGAGCCGTCGATCAGGAATCCGGCGAGCGCGGAGCCGAGCGCGGCACCGATGAGCTGGCCCGTCCCCACCCACCCGTACGCCTCGGCGGTGTCGCTGAACTTCACGCTCGCGGACACGATGGCGAAGAGCACGGCGAGCGCGGGCGCGATGCCGATGCCGGCGATGAAGAGCGTGATCGCGAGCCACCAGAAGTCCATGGCGAACGCCGCGAGCGCGACGCCCGCGAAGACGATGAACAGGCGCCGTGCCGTGGCCCACGGGCCGATGGGCACGTGCCCGAGGAAGAGCCCTCCGGCGAGCGAGCCGACGGAGAAGACGGCGAGCACGATGCCCGCCTCGGCGCCGTCGTGGCCGAACGCGGCGACGACCCCGGCCTCGACCGCGGCGCAGGCGCCGATGAGGAGGAAGCCGACGATGGTGGCCAGCATGACCGGCGGGCGGGTGAGCACCGCGCCGAAGCGCCGCTTCGAGCGGGGGATGCGGACGCGACCCAGCTCGGGTGACGAGATGAACCAGACGCCGCCGATGACCATCATTGCGGCGGCGAGCAGGATGGCCCAGACCGTGCCGACCTGGGTCGCGACGAAGGTCGTCACGACCGGGCCGACGACCCAGATGATCTCCTGCGCCGAGGCGTCGAGGGAGAACAGCGGGGTGAGCTGGCGCGAGTTCACCATCTTGGGGTAGATCGTGCGCACGGCCGGCTGCACGGGCGGCGTGGAAAGGCCGGCGACGAGGCCGACCGCCATGTAGGCCGGCACCGTCATGGGCACCACGCCGATCGTGACGATCGCGGTGACGCACACGGCCAGCGTGGTGATGAGCACGGGCCGCATGCCGAAGCGGCCCATGAGCCGGCTCGTGAGCGGCCCGGCGACGGCCTGCCCGATCGAGGTCGCGGCGAGCACGAGGCCCGCCGCGCCGTAGGAGCCGGTCTGCCGTTCGACGTGCAGGAGGAACGCGAGCGAGAGCATCCCCGACGGGAATCGTGCGGTCAGCTGGGCGGCGATGATCCGGGCGACGCCCGGGGTTCTGAGGAGATCGGAGTAGCTGCCCACGGTCCGACCACTCTATCGAGGCGGATGCCGCGCCGGCAGGTGGCACGCGACGCCGCCGGGACGCGGTGCGCCGCGGATGCGGCGCGCGCGTCGGCCCTCCCCACGACTCTGCCGAAGGGGAGGGCCGACGGGTCTGCTCAGCGTCGGAAGTGCGAACCCAGACGCTCTCCGACATGCTGGCCGGCGACGGGCGAGGCCTTGCCCGTGCCGTTCACCGCACTCGTCGACATGGCGTACGTGAGGATCGCGTGCGCCGCGGCATCCGCCATCTGCTCGAGGGCGAGGGTGTTGACGTTGGTGATGACGCCCCCGTACTCGAGCTCGCCGCCGTACGCGTCGTTCAACGCCTCGTAGAGGCCGGCGTCCGCGCCGTCACGGATGGGATTCATGCTGTCGCAGGCCTGGTGGTAGCACGGGTCGAACGACACCGGCTCGCCCTCGTAGGTGGCGAGGCCGCCGTAGAGCGCGACCTGGTCCTCGGTCTTCACGTCCTCGGCACCGGTGAACAGGCCGCCGGCCGGGATGCCGGCGCTGATGAACGCGTCGTAGTCCGAGCGTCCGTCGAACGCCGTCGGCTCCGAGGCGAGGCCCTGCGAGTCGAAGTAGTCCTCGAAGACCCCCTCGATGCTCGCGCTGCCGTTCGGGCCGGAGGTGCCGAAGGCATCGCCGTTCCCGTCGTAGATGAACCGCCCGAAGTTCGGCGAGCCGATCATGTCGAAGTTGAGGTACAGGCTGATGTCCTTCGCCTGGCGCTTCGTGAGGGAATCGACGTAGTACTGCGACCCGACGAGGCCGGCCTCCTCGGCGCCCCACCACGCGAACCGCACGGTGTTGCGGGGCTCGATGCCGAGGTCCGCCATCTGGAGGGCGATCTCGAGCAGCGTGGCAGAGCCGGTGCCGTTGTCCTCGATGCCCGGGCCCTCGGCCACGGAGTCGAGGTGGGCGCCCGCCATGACGACGCGGTCGTCGCGGCCGGTGGGCGTCTCGGCGATGAGGTTCGAGGTGGGCACGTCGAGCTCGATGAGCGTCTCGGTCTGCAGGTGGACGACCACCTCGCCCGCCTCGGCCAGTCCGGCGAGCTCCTCGCCGATCGCGAACGACGTGCCGACCACCGGGATCGGGTCGTTGAACTCGGCTCCCAGGGTGGCCGCCAGCGTCTCGGTGCGGCCCTCCTGGCCCTCGTTGAAGATGATGACGCCCACGGCGCCCGCATCGAAGGCGTTGTCCGCCTTGACGGAGAAGTCGCATGTCCCGCGCTGCACCAGGGCGATGTTCCCGTCGACGAAGTCGGCGAAGTCCTCGACCTCGCACCCGCTCGTCGAGGAGCCGGCCTCAGGCCCGGGCGGGAGCACGAGGTCGACCGCCTGGAGCGGCGCGGTCACGTCGCCGCTGCCCGAGTAGTCGGCCGTGATGAAGTCGACGTTCGGCTCGTAGACCGTCGGGTTCGGGGACACCTGGTCGAACTCCGGGTCCGACAGCTCGCGGAACGAGTTGAACAGGAAGTCCTGGATGGTCACCTCGTAGCCCGCGGCCTCGAGGAGCCCGGCGACGTACTCGATCGACGCGTCGTATCCGGGTGTGCCGCTCGCACGGGTGCCGCCGTTCGCGTCGGCGATCGCCTGGAGCTGGGCCAGGTGATCCATGATCGCGTCGGCGGACACGGCGGCGCGCAGCTCGCTCGTGTCGGTCGGTACGGCCGCGATGGCCGGCGCCGTGCTGGTGGCGAGCGCGATGGCGGCCGTCGCGGCCACCGCCCCCAACCCGATGGTGTGCGTTCTCTTCACGATGTTCTCCCTGCGTCGTTGCAGAACCGGGGGATGCACCGTCGACGTGGTCGGATCGGGTGATTCGGGTTCGGGAGGACGGCGCCACCGGCCGCGTCCACCTTGCGTTCGGGACGCGGCGGGGTCAACCCCTTGCGCATGGTGCAGCGCGGCCGACCCGTGCGCGTGCGTTCGGGCGACCGTGCCCGCCTTCAGCCGGCGAGGGCCTTGGCGATGCGCTGCGGCGACACGGTCTCGGCCGTGCGCAGCTCCTGGGCGAACAGGCCGACCCGCAGCTCTTCGAGCATCCAGCGCACGCGCACGAGGTGCGCGGGCGACTCGGGATCGATGGGGATGCGTCCGCCGGCCGCCTCGAACGCGGCGATCGATGCCTCCAGCTGGTTCATCGCCTGCCGATCGCGGCCGGGATTCTCCTGCAGCTTGCGAACCCGGAGGAGGATGCCGTCGAGGTAGCGGGGCAGGTGCCGCAGTCGCTCGAGACCGGTCGACGAGACGAATCCGGTCGGCACGAGCGCGGCGAGCTGGCTGCGCATGTCGGCCATCGAGCAGCCCGCCGCGAGGTTGGGCAGGATGACGGCCTGCTCGGGCGTCGACAGCAGGTCCGCGGTCTCGGCCATGAAGTGCACGCCACAGAACACGATCGCCTCGGCGTCGGGC
>NZ_WJSP02000125.1 GCF_009720255.1 Agromyces humi
CGGCTGCGGCCGGCACGCCGACCGCGGTGAGCCGCGCGGCGAACGCCGCATTGCGTGCCGCGTACTGCGCTCCGGCGGCCGTGACGCGGGCCATGACGTCGGGGTCGGTGACGAGCGACAGCACGAGGCGCTGCAGGAGGTGGCTCACCCACGTGGTGCCTGGGGTCAGGCGCGTCGCGAGTCGTTCGGCCGTCTCGGGATCGGATGCCGCGACGGCGAGGCACATGTCGGGTCCGAGGAACTTCGACACCGATCGCACGAGCGCCCATCGCCGATGATCGGGCCCGATGAGTGAGCGGAACGGGGTTCGCGACAGCATCGAGAAGTGGTCGTCCTCGATCACCAGCACATAGGGGTACGCGCGCAGCACCTCGCGCAGGTCGGCGGCGCGCGATTCCGAGAGGCTGGCCCCGGTCGGATTCTGCGCCCGCGGCGTGCTGACGACGGCACGCACGCCCTGCTCGAGCGCGGACCGGAGACCATCCACCGTCATGCCCTCGTCGTCGACCGGCACCGGCACCGCGCGATATCCGCCGACGCGGACGGTGTGGATGCTGGTCAGGAAGCAGGGATCCTCGAGTGCCACCGCGTCGTCGCGCACGAGCGCCTGGGCGAGCAGCCGCTCCACCGCGTCGGCGGCCCCGTTCGTGATCGTGAGCCGCAGCTCCGACGGGGCCAGGTCGGCGCGCATCCACGCGTGCGCCCACTGCTCGAGGCCAGGGTCGATGACGGGCTCGCCGTAGAGCACCGGGCGTCCCGCCATGCCGGCGAGCGCACGGGACGGGTCGGGGATGAGATCGGGGTCGGGGTTCCCGGTCGCCACGTCGCGGAGCACGCTGTCGGGGGCGAAGCCCTCTTGCGCGACGGCGGAGCGGTCGGCCACGTGCGTACCCCCGCGGCCGCGGGTGACGACCATTCCGGCCGAGGTCAGCTGGCGGTACGCCGCGACCGCGGTGTTGCGGTTGACCCCCAGGCTCTCCGCGAGGTTGCGCACGGGGGGCAGCGGATCGCCCGGCTGGAGGCCGCCGCGCTCGATGAGTGCTCGGACGCTCGCGGCGATGTCCGCGGCCGATCGTCCGGTGATCTCGAGGGTCAGGTCATGATCCATGGGTGCTCCGAGTCTAGGGTCCGGACCATGCTATCTTTTGGCCTAGGTCAAGCGGACGCCCGGTCCGCCGAACTGCGCGAGCGCGCGTCATCCGTCGAAAGGACCCCCCGATGAGCACTGTCGAGACCGGCTCCAGCCGCGTGAAGCGCGGCCTCGCCGAGATGCTGAAGGGCGGCGTCATCATGGACGTCGTCACGCCCGAGCAGGCCCGCATCGCGGAGGACGCCGGCGCCGTCGCCGTCATGGCGCTCGAGCGCGTCCCGGCCGACATCCGCGCCCAGGGCGGCGTCGCCCGCATGAGCGACCCCGACCTCATCGAGGCGATCATCGCCGAGGTCTCGATCCCCGTCATGGCGAAGGCCCGCATCGGTCACTTCGTCGAGGCGCAGGTGCTCCAGGCGCTCGACGTCGACTACATCGACGAGTCCGAGGTGCTCTCGCCCGCCGACTACGTGAACCACATCGACAAGTGGGCGTTCAACACGCCCTTCGTGTGCGGCGCCACCAACCTGGGCGAGGCGCTCCGACGCATCAACGAGGGCGCGGCCATGATCCGCTCGAAGGGCGAGGCCGGCACCGGCGACGTCTCCGAGGCGACCAAGCACATCCGCAAGATCACCTCCGAGATCAACCAGCTGAAGTCGATGACGCGCGACGAGCTCTACGTGGCGGCCAAGGACCTGCAGGCTCCGTACGAGCTCGTGGCCGAGATCGCCGATACCGGCAAGCTCCCCGTGGTGCTCTTCACCGCGGGCGGCGTCGCCACCCCGGCCGACGCGGCCATGATGATGCAGCTCGGCGCCGACGGCGTGTTCGTCGGCTCCGGCATCTTCAAGTCGGGCAACCCAGAGGCCCGCGCCGCGGCCGTCGTCAAGGCGACGACGTTCTACGACGACCCCGCCGTGATCGCCGACGTGTCGCGCGGCCTGGGCGAGGCCATGGTCGGCATCAACGTCGGCGACCTCGCCGCCCCGCATCGTCTCGCCGAGCGCGGCTGGTGACCTCCACGCTCCGCAGCGAGTCGATCGGCGCGGGGGAGGAGGCTGCGGCCGGACCCCGCGTCGGCGTGCTCGCCCTGCAGGGCGACTTCCGGGAGCACGCGCACGTGCTGTCGCGTCTCGGCGCCCGCGTGTCGCTGGTGCGTCGGCCGGATGAGCTCGCCGAGATCGACGGCCTCGTCATCCCCGGTGGCGAGTCGAGCGTCATGGACAAGCTCTCGCGCTCGTTCGGCCTCGCCGAGCCCTTGAAGGCCGCGATCGGCGACGGGATGCCGGTGTACGGCACCTGCGCGGGGCTCATCATGCTCGCCGACAGGGTGCTCGACGCGATCGCGGGCCAGCAGAGCCTCGGCGGCCTCGACGTGGTGGTGCGGCGCAATGCCTTCGGATCGCAGAACCAGTCGTTCGAGACCGACCTCGACATCCCCGCGCTCGGTGACGAGCCCGTGCACGCGGTGTTCATCCGCGGGCCCGTCGTCGACTCGGTCGGGCCCGGCGCGACGGCGCTCGCAACGCTCGAGGACGGGCGCGTCGTCGCGGTCGAGCAGGGCAACCTGCTCGGCACGAGCTTCCATCCCGAGATCACCGGCGAGTACCGATTCCACGAGTACTTCCTCGGCAAGGTGCGCGACAGGACGCAGCGCTCGACCCACTGACCCGGAGGTGGGCAGTGGGGGATAGGGTCGCGACATGACCGAGTACATCGCCCTTCTCCGCGGCGTCAACGTCGGCGGCATCACGGTGAAGTCCGCCGACCTGCGCGACCTCTTCGCCGGGCTCGGATTCGAGGGCGTGCGCACCGTCCTCGCGAGCGGGAACGTCGTGTTCGAGGCCCCGTCGCGCGATTCCAGGACCACGGTGAAGTCGCGCATCGAGCAGGGGCTGCGCGACCGGTTCGGATACGACGCGTGGATCGTGCTCATCACGCACGCCGAGCTCGAGCGGGCGATCGACGCGTTCCCCTTCGACGCCGAGGATGCCGACCGGCAGCCCTGGGTGATCTTCGCTCCCGACCGGGCAATTGCCGACGAGCTCATGGGCTTCGCCGACCAGGCCGACCCCGACGTCGACCCGCTCGCCGCGGGCGACGGCGTCGTCTACTGGAACCCGGTCAAGGGCACGACCGTCGACACCCCGTTCGCCAAGCTGCTGTCGAAGGCGAAGTACAAGCCCGCGACGACGAATCGCAACCTCCGCACGCTGCGAAAGATCCTCGTCTGAAGCGGGTCGCCGCGGCATCCGCCCGTCGACCGGATGCCGCTCGATCGCTGCCATACAATGGTTCGTCGGCGGATGCACCCGCCGCGAAGCGATTCAGGAGCATCATGTCCGGGCATTCCAAGTGGGCGACGACCAAGCACAAGAAGGCCGTCATCGACCAGCGACGGGCGAAGTCGTTCGCCAAGCTCATCAAGAACATCGAGGTCGCAGCCAAGATGGGCGGTGCCGACCTCTCGGGCAACCCGACGCTGGTCGACGCCGTGCAGAAGGCGAAGAAGACGTCGGTGCCCAACGACAACATCGACCGCGCCATCAAGCGCGGCGCCGGGCTCACCGGTGAGTCGATCGAGTACACGACGATCATGTACGAGGGCTACGGCCCGAACGGCGTCGCGCTGCTCATCGAGTGCCTCACCGACAACAAGAACCGTGCCGCCGCCGAGGTGCGCACGCTCATGAGCCGCAACGGCGGCACCATGGCCGACCCCGGCAGCGTCGCCTACAACTTCGCCCGCAAGGGCGTCATCGTCGTCCCGTCCGAGGGCACCACCGAAGACGACATCCTCGCCGCGGTGCTCGATGCAGGCGCCGAGGAGGTCAACGACGAGGGCGACACCTTCGAGGTGATCACCGAGGCGTCCGACATGGTCGCGGCGCGCACGGCCCTGCAGGAGGCCGGCATCGACTACGACTCGGCGGATGCCGCGTTCGTGCCGAACCTGAAGGTGGAGGTCGACGCCGACACCGCCCGCAAGGTGTTCCGGCTCATCGATGCCCTGGAAGACAGCGACGACGTGCAGAACATCTACAGCAACTTCGACCTCTCGGCCGAGGTGCAGGCCGAGCTCGAAGCCGAGGACTAGGCCGATCGCCGTGCGCGTGCTGGGCATCGACCCGGGGCTCACGCGCTGCGGCGTGGGTGTGGTCGACGTCGAGCCGAACCGCACCGCCCGTCTCGTCGACGTCGTCGTGCTGCGTTCTCCGGCCGACCTCGACACGCCCAGACGGCTGGCGCGCATCGCCGATGGCCTGGAGGCGATCCTCGAGGAGCACCGGCCGCAGGCCGTGGCGCTCGAGCGCGTCTTCGCGCGCGCCGACGCGTCGGGCGGTCACGTCGACGCCGGCCTCCGCGTCGTGCCCGTGAAGCACTGGGGACGCTGGGTGCTCTCGGCGGTCGTCGCGTTCGTCATCCTGCAGTTCCTCTGGTCGCTCGCGTCCAACCCGCAGTGGCAGTGGGACGTGTTCGCCGAGTACTTCTTCGCCCCCTCGGTGATCAACGGCCTCTGGCTGACCCTCGCCCTCACGGCCGTGTCGGGCGTCATCGGGTTCGTGCTCGGCGCGGTGCTCGCGGTGTTCCGCCTGTCGAAGTCGCCACTGCTCAACGGCGCGGCCTGGTGGTACATCTGGTTCTTCCGGTCCGTGCCGCTCGTCGTGCAGATCCTGGTCTGGTACAACCTCGGCTACCTCTACCCGACGCTGGGACTCGGCACGCCGTTCACGACCGACTTCTGGCTCGTCGAGTTCCCGACCACGACGCTCATCAGTGCCTTCGCCGCGGCGACCATCGGCCTCTCGCTGCACCAGGCCGCGTACTCCGCCGAGATCATCCGCGCCGGCATCCTCTCGGTCGACCAGGGCCAGCTCGAGGCGGCGGGCGCGCTCGGGCTGCCCCGCCGCGTCCGGTTCTTCCGCATCACGCTGCCGCAGGCCGCGCGGGCCATCGTGCCGAACGCGTTCAACGAGATCATCGGGCTCGTGAAGGGCACCTCGGTCGTCTTCATCGTGGCGCTGCCCGAGCTGTTCTACACGGTGCAGGTCATCTACAACCGCAACCAGCGGGTCATCCCGCTGCTGCTCGTCGCGGTGGTCTGGTACGCGCTCATCACCACGATCCTGTCCATCGCGCAGTACTACGTGGAGCGGCGGTTCGCCCGCGGCGCCGTGCGGGAGCTGCCGCCGACACCCGTGCAACGTGCGAAGGCCTGGACGCGCACGCAGTGGCAGCGACTCGGCGACGCCCCGCCATCCGCCGACCCAGAACCCATCACGACGCGCGCCGGAGGTGCCGCATGACCACCACGACCCTGACGCCGTCGTTCGACGAGCACTTCGTGCCCACCCGCAAGGCCGCGACCGTCGGCCGGGTCGAGATCGCCGACGTGTCGAAGTCGTACGGCACGAACCTGGTGCTGCACGACGTCTCGCTCACGATCGAGCCCGGGCAGGTCGTCGCGCTCATCGGCCCGTCGGGCTCGGGCAAGTCGACGCTGCTGCGCGCCATCAACCACCTCGAGACGGTCGATCGCGGCTCGATCACGGTCGACGGGCAGTACATCGGGTACGAGCGCAAGGGCGACACCCTGCACGAGCTGCGCGAGGCGGAGATCCTGCGGCGGCGCACCCAGGTCGGGCTCGTCTTCCAGAACTTCAACCTCTTCCCGCACCTCACGGCGATCGAGAACATCGTCGAGGCGCCGCTCGCCCACAAGCGCCTCTCGAAGGCCGACGCCCGCGCCCTCGCCGAGGCGCTGCTCGCCCGGGTCGGCCTCGCCGACAAGGCCGACCACTACCCGCGGCAGCTCTCCGGCGGCCAGCAGCAGCGCGTGGCCATCGCCAGGGCGCTCGCGCTCTCGCCGAAGGTGCTGCTCTTCGACGAGCCGACGTCGGCGCTCGACCCCGAGCTCGTCGGCGAGGTGCTCGACGTCATCCGCGGCCTCGCCAGGGACGGCACGACCCTCGTGATCGTCACGCACGAGATCGGCTTCGCGCGCGAGGTCGCCGACCGCGTCGTCTTCCTCGACCACGGCGAGATCGTCGAACAGGGAACCCCGGGGCAGGTGCTGCGCGCTCCGCGCCAGCGCCGCACCCGCGACTTCCTCGCGAAGGTGCTCTAGAACCCGAGCCCCGCGAGAAGAACCCGGTGCGGCATTGCACTGCCGCACCGGGCGAATCCGAGAAACCGACCCGGCTATCGGACGGAACAACACTAGGAGAGTCCACTCATGGCCATCAACAAGAAGCAGGTGGGAGTGATCGTCGCGGGTGTCGCGGTCGTCGCGCTCGTCGGCGGCGGCATCGTCTGGGCGGTCAGCGCCGGCAACTCCGCCGCGGCCGAGACCGCGGCATCCGGCAGCACCGAGGAGCAGGTGCAGGAGGCCGCGCAGTTCGACCTCACGTCGCAGAACGCCGCCGACCGGCCCACGATCGAGCCGGTGCAGGCCGCCGTCGACGCGCTCGAGGCGAGCGGCTTCACGCCGATCGAGGCGGGCAAGCTCACCGTCGCGGTCTCGCCGTTCGCGGCGCCGCTCGGGGTGCTCGCATCCGACGACGACGCGACCGTGATCGGCACCGAGGCGGACTTCGGCTCGCTCATCGCCGACGGCCTCGGCCTCGAGTACCACCCGGTGGCCGTGAACTGGGCCGACTGGCCGCTCGGCATCCAGTCGGGCAAGTACGACCTCATCGCGTCGAACGTCACGGTGACCGAGGAGCGCAAGGAGCTCTACGACTTCGCGAGCTACCGGCAGGACCTGCTCGGCTTCTACGTCAAGGCCGACAGCGACATCGACGCCATCGAGAGCGCCGAGGACATCTCGGGCCTGAAGATCGTCGTCGGCTCGGGCACGAACCAGGAGAAGATCCTGCTCGCGTGGAACGCAGAGCTCGAGAGCCAGGGGGAGCAGCCCGCCGAGCTCGTCTACTACGACGACCAGGCGGCATCCGACCTCGCACTCTCGTCGGGCCGCGTCGACGCCACGTTCGGCCCCAACGCGACCGCCGCCTACCGCGCCGCCACCACCGGCGAGACGAAGCTCGTCGGCACGCTGAACGGCGGCTGGCCCGAGACGGCGCCCATCGCCGCGGGCACGGCGAAGGGCAACGGCCTTATCGAGCCGGTGCAGCTCGTGCTCCAGTCGATCATCGATGACGGCACCTACCAGGAGGTGCTCGACCGCTGGGCGCTCACGAGCGAGGCGGTCGACGAGTCCGAGATCAACCCGCCGGGCCTGCCGAAGTCCGAGTAGGGCTCGACGGCCCGATCCGTCGACGGATGCCGCGTGGCGAGGGCTGCGCGGCATCCGTCGTTCGCGTGCTTCGGATCGCCGTCGCGATCGGTAGGGTTCGGGCATGGCATCCCCGGTGACCGTTCGCGCCGCGCGCGTCGAGGACGCCGCCGAGATGGCGCGCGTGCTCGTGCGGTCGTGGCGCGAGACGTACCGCGGGCTGATGCGCGACGAGGTGCTCGACGACCCGGGGCTGATCGCGTTCCGGGAACGGTTCTGGATCGCCGCGCTGACCGACGAGCGCTACCGCGCGAGCCGCGCCGCGGTCGCCGAGCGCGACGGCGAGCTCATCGGGGTCGCGCTCGCCGGCCCGCCGGATCCGCCCGAGCCCGGCTGGACCACCCACCTGTACGTGCTCTACGTCCTCGCCGCCGAGCACGGATCGGGCGCGGGTGCCGCCCTGCTCGACGCCGTGGTCGACGCCCGCGAATCCGCCGCGCTCTGGGTCGCCGACCCGAACCCGCGGGCGCAGGCGTTCTATCGCCGGCACGGGTTCGTCGCCGACGGGACGGTGCAGGTCGACGACGGCGTGCGCGAGATCCGCATGGTGCGCCGGGCCCGTCCCGAGACCGGGGCGTCGACGCCGGGGAGTCAGGCGAAGTAGCCCTCGACGTCGAGCACGCCGCCCTGCGCCGCGAAGTCGGCGCGCACGGCGGCCAGCAGCCCGTCGTCGACGAGGACGTCGGCAAGCGTCGTCGCGAGGCCGTACGCGGCATCCGTCACCGCCGTGCTCGCCTCGGGGGCGCCCGCATATGCGGCGAATTCACGCGTGTGCAGGCTGACGTCGGGCGGTGCGACCCGGATCACCGGGTGGATGCCGGGCACCCGGACGCTGACGTTGCCGAAGTCGGTCGACGCCGACTGGTGGGAGGGTGCGTCGGCCGCTCGCCGCACGATGCGCTCTCGTTCGGCCTGCGCCAGCGCCCAGCGGTCGCCCAGCGGGGCGTTGTGGCGGATCGGCAGGCTGAACGGCTGCGGATCCCAGATGACCTCGACGCCGGTGCCGGTGGCCAGGGCGATGCCGTGCGCGATGTCGTCGACCCGAGCCGAGAGCTCGCGCAGCGTGTCCGCGGCGTGCGAGCGCACGTAGTACTCGAGCTCGGCGCGCTCGGGCACGACGTTGGGGCGCTCGCCGCCGTCGACGAACACGCCGTGGATGCGATCGCCCGGTGCGAGGTGCTGGCGCAGCAGGCCGACCGCCTGGTAGTTCAGGGTGGCGGCATCGAGCGCGTTCCGGCCCTGCCAGGGCGCCGCCGAAGCGTGCGCCGCGACGCCGTGGTACACGATCCGCACGATTCTGCGACCGATGAACGGCGGGTCGGCGACGTCGGCGCCGAACGGATGCGCCATCACGGCCGCGTCGACACCGTCGAAGGCGCCGGCCCGGGCGAGCAGCTCCTTGCCGTTGCCGCCCTCCTCGGCGGGTGTGCCGAGGAGCAGGATCCGTCCGGGCAACGTGCCGGGCGGCAGCGCGCCTCGCGCCTCGGCGAGGGCGAGGAACGCGCCGACGGATGCCGCGGCGATGAGGTGGTGGCCGCAGGCGTGGCCGAGGCCCGGGAGCGCGTCGTACTCCGCCAGGACCGCGACGGTCGGACCGTCGCTCGTGCCGGGGGCCTCGGCGAGGAACGCCGTGGGCAGGCCGTGCACGCCGACCGTCGGGGCGATGCCCGCGCTGGCCAACAGCTCGGCGATCGCCGCGACGCTCCCGCTCTCCGCGAAGCCCGGTTCCGCAAGCTTGAAGATGCGAGCGGCGAGGTCGCCGAGCGCAGGCGCCAGCCCGTCGACGGCGCCCGTGACGGCGGTCCTCACCTCGGCCGGTGCTCCGACGTGCGGCGAGGTGATCGCGGGGGCCGCGGCCGAACGTCGCTCTGCCTCCGCCGCGGCCGCCTCGAGGAACAGCGAGCTCGG
>NZ_WJSP02000126.1 GCF_009720255.1 Agromyces humi
AGCACTTCGCGTTCCTCGCGATCGGGCCGTCGCTCGACCGCGCCCTCTTCGACGTCGCCGGTGACACGGATGCCGCGACGGCGGCCCGCGCGGTCAAGCGAGCCGAGCTCGGCGCCGCCGCGTTCCTCCGCGCCTACGCGGCCTGAGCGGTCGTGCTCAGGCCTGCGGCCGGCCCGTGATGATCGCGCGGATCGTCTCGACGGGCAGCTTCGGGACTCGCCGCTCGTCGACGAGGCCGTTGGCCTCCTGGCGGGTGTCCGTGAGCTGCGTGTAGCAGAACCCCGCGAGCACGGGTGAGGCGTGCAGCGCCGAGACGAGCTCCGACAGGTGCTCCTCGAACTCGGTGGCCGAGCCCGAGACCGAGTAGCCCCAGGTCTCGATGTCCGAGTCGGGCGCGAAGGTGATGCCGCCGAACTCGGTCACCATGACCGGCTTGCCGCCGGTGCCGGCGGGAAGTGCGACGAGGCGACGTCCCGCCGGGCCCACGCCCTCGCGCATGGCCTCGATCGAGGCGGCATCCGCGTAGCTCGTGCGCAGTGCCGAGCCGGTCGTCGCATAGTCGTGGATCGTGAGGAGGTCCGACTCCGCGTGCTCCCAGCCGTCGTTCGAGACGGCGAGCCGCGTCGGGTCGAGCGCCTTGGTGAGGTGGAAGAGCGCCTGCACGTAGTGCAGCTGCGCGGGGTCGTGCGACACGTGCTGCACCCCCCAGCTCTCGTTCACGGGCACCCACGTGACGATCGACGGATGCGCCGCATCGCGGGCGATCACGTCCATCCACTCGCGGACCGTGCGCTCGATCGCGCGCGGCGAGAACTCGAAGGCGCTGCCGATCTCGCCCCACACCAGGAGGCCGAGCCGGTCGGCCCAGAACAGGAGGCGTGGGTCCTCCACCTTCTCGTGCAGGCGCACCGCGTTGAAGCCCAGGTCCTTGATGAGCTGCACCTCGGCGCGCAGTGCGTCGGCGCTCGGCGCGGCGAGGTGCGACTCGGGCCAGTAGCCCTGCTCGAGCACCGAGCGGAGGAAGCAGGGGCGGTCGTTCAGCAGGAAGCGGCCGCCGTGCTCGTCGACGCTGCGGAGCCCGAGGTACGAGGCGACGTCGTCGACGACGGTGCCCGCCTCGTCGACGAGCCGGAGCCGCGCGTCGAGCAGCGTCGGGCGCTCGGGCGACCAGAGCAGCTGCTCGTAGCCCTGGCCGTTCGCCTGGCGGGGCAGCGCGACGACGAGGCGATGCTCGGGCTCCGTCAGGCGCGTGCGGAGGGTGCCGAGCTCCTCGCCGTCATGCTCGATCTCGACCTCGAGCCAGAGCGGCCGCGTGGGCCGGGATTCGAGGCGCAGCTGCAGGGCCACGTTCGCGCCGGGAACGTCGGGGATCCAGTTCACCCGGGTCACGCGGTCGGATGCCGCGGCCTCCAGCCAGACCGGCTGCCAGATGCCCGTCGTGCGGTGGTACCAGATGACGTGGGGCTCCTCCAGCCAGTCCTGCTTGCCGCGCGGCTGCGAGACGTCGTGCGGATCGTCCTCCGCACGGACGACGAGTGCGATGGGGCCGCCGAGCAGGTCCTCGGGGAGCTCGAACGAGAAGGGCGTCTGGCCGCCCTCGTGTGAGCCGAGCAGGCGCCCGTTCGCCCACACCGAGGCGCGGAAGTCGACCGCGCCGAAGTGCAGCACGACGCCGGGCGCGTCGTCGTCGAGCCCGGCCGCGCGCAGGTGCTGGGGCTCGATCACCCGGCGATACCACGCGACGCGGTGGAAGGCCGTGTCGCCGATGCCCGACGCGGGGGACTCGGGAGGGAACGGCACCACGATGCGGTCGGAGAGCGGTGTCTCGCCGAGGTGCCAACCCGACCGGAGCCCGGTGTCGTCGTCGTCGAACGCGAATTCCCACTCGCCGCCGAGGTCGCACCAGGAACGGCGCATCAGTTGGGGGCGCGGGTAGGTGCCGTCTTGCAGGGAAGCCCGCATCGTCGAGGAATCACGCATGCATCGAATCATGACGCATCCTTACAGCGCTGTAAAGTCACGACATCGGCAACTGCCCGGATGACGCCGGAAGTCGGCGGCCGGGTCAGGCTCCGGGCGCGCTGGCGCGCACGGAGATGCCGTGCGGCACGACGATGTGGCGGCCGGCGCCGTGATGCCCGTGCATGCGCTCGTGCAGGAGCTCGAACGCCCGGGTCGCGAGCGCCCGCTTGTCGGGGGCCACCGAGGTCAGCGTGGGGCTCGTGTACCCGGTGATGGCGCTGTCGTCCCAGCCGACGATCGCCACGTCGTCGGGCACGGCGATTCCGCGGCGGCGCAGCGCGGTCAGCGCGCCTGCGGCGAACCGGTCGTCCCGGGAGAGGATGGCGTCGAAGTCGAGTCCGCGGTCGAGCGCCGATTCGACCGCCGCCTCCGCGTCGTGGGAGTCGAATCCGCGCGCCTGCAGCACCAACTCGGGATCGAGTCGCACCCCGGCGCCCACGAGCGCCTCCTGGTAGCCCAGCAGGCGACGCCGGTTCGTCATCGTGATGTCGCCGTCCACCAGGCCGAGGAACGCGACGCGCCGACGACCGAGATTCAGCAGATGCCGCACGCCGTCGAAGGCTGCGGCCACGTTGTCGATCATGACGTGGTCGGTCGTCACGGGCGCGTCGATCTCGCCGAGCAGCACGACCGGGAGATCGTCGTGCAGGCGCGCCAGATCGAGCGTGGCCATGCGCGTGGGCTGGAAGATCACGCCGTCGACCAGCCCGGCCTCGCGGTCCTGCAGCACGGCCTTCTCCGCGGCGGCATCGCTCAGCGTCTGCTCGATGATCACCCGGTAGCCGCGTGCGAGTGCGATCTCCGCCAGGTGGCTCGCCATCTCGCCGAAGTACGGGTGGTCGATCTCGGGCATGGCGAGCGCGATCATGCCGGTGCGCCCGGTGGCCAGGCGGCGGGCGGTGAGGTTCGGCCGGTAGCCGAGCTCGTCGATCGCGGCCTGCACGCGTGCCCGCATGTCGGGCTGCACGTGGGCGTACCCGTTGACGACGTTCGACACCGTCTTCATCGACACCTGCGCGCGCTCGGCGACGTCGATGAGCCTCACCCGTGCCATCGCCCCTCCTCACGTCGAAACGAGTCTAAGTGCGGCCGAACGCGCGCCGGTGGTACACCCTCGCGAGAAATCAACCCACTCGACAGATCACTTTACAGCGCTGTACATTGTCTGAGGCCGTCACTTTCGACGGCAGGTCCGCGCGACTGCGCGACACCGTTTTCAACGAGGAGGACGACCGGTGGGCAAGAGGCTGAGGTTCACGAGGTTCATGCAGGGGGCGGCCATCGCCGCCGTCGGCGCGCTGGCGTTGGCCGGCTGCAGCGGACAGGGCGGCGCGCAGAGCGCCGGTGGCGAGTTCACGGGCGAGTACGACGGCCCCGAGGTCACCCTGCAGTACTGGAACGGATTCACCGGTGGTGACGGCCCGTTCATGGAGCAGATGGTCGACCAGTTCATGGCCGAGCACGACAACATCAAGATCGAGTCCACGACGCAGGAGTGGAGCGACTTCTACCAGAAGCTGCCCGCGGCGGTGACGGCGGGCGAGGGCCCCGACGTCGGCGTGATGCACCTCGACCAGCTGGCGACGATGGCGGCCCGCAACGTCATCGTGCCCGTCGACGACCTCGCCAAGGAGCTCGACCTGAGCGGCGACGACTTCAGCAAGGAGGTCTGGGACGCCGGCGTGTACAACGACGCCCGCTACGGCATCCCGCTCGACGTGCACTCGCTCGCGATGTACTACAACACCGAGCACTTCGCGGCCGCGGGCATCACCGAGCCGCCGACCGACGAGGCGTCCTTCCAGGAGGCGCTCGACAAGCTGAAGGCCGCCGGGTACGAGACGCCGTTCTGGATGCCGGCCCTCTGGCCCGCGCACCTCATGGAGCTGTCGCTGATCTGGCAGGCCGGTGGCGAGCCGTACTCCGAGGACGGCAGCGAGGCGACCTTCGACTCCGCCGAGGGCGTCGACGGCCTCACCTGGATGCGGTCGATGGTCGACGAGGGCTACAGCCCCGCGGATGTCGCGGCCGACGCCCAGTACGTCGCCTTCAAGAACGGCGAGACGTCCATCACCTGGGACGGCATCTGGCAGATCAACGACCTGAAGGAGTCGGGCATCCCGTTCGCGGCCGCGCCCGTGCCGGCCATCGGCGGCGACCCGGCCGTGTGGGCGAACTCGCACAACTTCTTCCTCCCCCGCCAGGCCAGCCCTGATGACGACAAGGTCAACGCGGCCAAGGTGTTCATCGCGTGGATGAGCGAGAACTCGGGCGAGTGGGCCGGCGCCGGCATGATCCCGGCTCGCGAGTCGGTGCGCTCGTCGGTCATCGGCGGCACCGTGCAGGAGCCGATCGCCGAGCAGATCGACAACATGCACTTCCTCCCCGCGGTGCCCGGCCTCGGCCCGGTGCAGGCGGAGACCCTCGAGGTGGCGGTCGCCGACGGCGTCCTCGGCAAGGCGAGCCCCGAAGAGGCGCTGCAGCGCGAGGCGGATCGCGCCACCAAGCTCATGCAGGAGAACCTCGAGAAGTTCGGCGGCTGACATGAGCACCCAGACGCGCGTGGGCGCCTTCGCAACGGAGGCGCCCACCGCGGCATCCGATGGGGCGGCCGCCCGGCGCGCCGGGGTGTCGCCCACCCGCCAGAAGCCCTTCACGCCATGGCTCTTCCTGCTGCCCTACCTGCTGCTGTTCACGGTCTTCGTGATCGTGCCCTCGGTGTTCGGCATCTGGATCAGCCTGCACGAGTGGGACTACACGCTGCCGAACAAGCCGTTCGTGGGCGGCGAGAACTACGTCGAGCTCTTCGATCCGAACTCGGTCAACTCCGGCTCGTTCTGGACCTCGATGCGCGCGACGGCGATCTTCACGGTCTTCAGCGTGCCGCTGCTGCTCGTGCTGCCGCTCTTCGTCGCACTGCTGATGAACAAGTCGTTCCCGGGGCGCAACTTCTTCCGCGCCGTCTACTTCGCGCCGTACGTGCTCGGCGTCGCGGTGGTCGGCCTGATGTGGCGTTACCTGCTCGACAACAACATCGGCCTCGTCAACTACTACCTGGGCCTGTTCGGCCTGCCCGACGACACCGCGTGGACGACGTCGGTCCCGGCCGCCTGGGTCGCGCTCGTCGGCGTCACGGTGTGGTGGACGCTCGGGTTCAACTCGGTGATCTACCTCGCGGCGCTGCAGGACATTCCCGCAGAACTGTACGAGGCGGCATCCGTCGACGGGGCGAACTCGTGGCAGAAGTTCCGCAACGTCACGCTGCCGGGTCTCCGGCCGATCCTCACGTTCGTGACGATCAACACGTTGATCGCCTCGGCGAACATGTTCGGCCAGTCCTACATCATCACGCAGGGCGCACCCGGACGCGAGACGCGCACGGCCATCTACCAGATCGCCGAGACGGGGCTGCGGAACTTCCAGATGGGTGACGCCGCGGCCATGAGCTACGTGCTGACGTTCTTCCTCATGGTGGTCAGCGTCATCGTCTTCTGGCTGTTCCGCGAGAAGAAGGAGAAGCCGATGCCGCAGGAGCCGTCGGCCGTCCAGGAAGGAGCACTGCGATGACCGCCATCGAGCGCGTCGCCACGCCGGCCGCCGTGACCGCCGTCGAACGGCAGGGCGACGCGCGCACGGGGCGCACCCCCGTGTGGGCCATCGTGCTGCGCTACCTGCTGCTCGCGGTGCTCGCCCTGCTCTACATCAGCCCGATCATCTTCATGCTGGTGACGTCGTTCAAGACCCGGGCGGATGCCGCGGGGATCCCGCCGAGCTGGATCCCGAACCCGTTCACCACGCAGGCGTACGAGACGATCCTCACGGCGAGCGGCACCCCGGTGCTGATCTGGTTCTCGAACAGCCTCATCGCGGCGGTGCTGCACTCGGCGCTGGTGGTCGTGACCGCCTCGCTCGCCGCCTACCCGCTGGCGCGGATGAGGTTCCGCGGGCGCGGGCTGGTGTTCGGCATCGTCATCGCCACGCTGCTCATCCCGCCCGTGATCCTGATCATCCCGAACTACCTCATCGTCGGGAACCTGGGCTGGCTGAATTCCCTCGTTGCGATCATCATCCCGACCGCGGCATCCGCGTTCGGCGTGTTCTTCATGCGGCAGTTCTTCCTGAGCCTGCCGGCGGAGCTCGAGGAGGCGGCGCTGATCGACGGCGCGAACCGCTGGAGCATCTTCCTGCGGATCATCCTGCCGCTGTCGAAGCCCGCCATGGCGACGCTCGCCCTGCTGGCGTTCCTCACCAACTGGAACGACTTCCTCTGGCCGGTGTACGTGCTGTTCAGCGCCGACGTGCAGACGCTGCCGGCGGGCCTCGGCACGCTGCAGTCGGCGAACGCGGTGCGGTACGACCTGCTCATGGCGGGCGCCGTCATCGCGAGCGTCCCGGTGCTGCTGCTGTTCGTGTTCCTGCAGCGGTTCATCATCGAGGGCGTCTCGCGCCAGGGGCTCAAGGGGTGACGCGCACGCTCCGACGCGTCGCGGCGGCCGGCCTCGCGCTGGCCGCCGCGGCGGCACTCGCCTCGTGCTCGGCGAGTGCCGGCGATGGTGCGACGGATGCCGCGTCCGATGCGGCATCCGAATCGCCGTTCACCCCCGTGATCGACGAGGACTTCCCCGATCCCGACGTGCTCGCGATCGACGACGGCTACGTCCTCTACGCGACGAACGACTCCATGCGGAACGTGCAGGTCGCGCGCTCGGCCGACCTCGTCGAGTGGGAGGTGCTCGACGACGACGCCCTTCCCGAGCTGCCCGACTGGGTCATCCCCGGCAAGACGTGGGCGCCCGAGGTGACCGAGATCGCACCCGGGCAGTTCGTGATGTACACGACGACGACGAACTTCTCCCCGTCCCGCCAGTGCATCGCGGTCGCGACGGCGGACTCGGCGACCGGCCCGTTCGTCGTCCAGGGCGACGGCATGCTCGTCTGTCCCGACGAGGAGGGCGGCGCCATCGACGCGTCGACCTTCCGCGACGACGACGGCAGCCTGCACCTGGTGTGGAAGAACGACGGCAACTGCTGCGGCCTCGACACCTGGCTGCAGACCGCGCCTCTCAGCGCCGACGGCCTGAGCCTCACCGGTCCGCCGATGCGGCTGCTGAAGCAGGACCTCGAGTGGGAGGGCGACCTCATCGAGGCGCCGACGCTCGTGAAGCGCGACGGCGTGTACCACCTCTTCTATTCGGCCAACTCCTACGGCGACGAGACCTACGCGGTCGGCCACGCCACCGCGCCGGCGCTCGCCGGGCCGTGGACCAAGGACCCCGAGCCGTTCTTCTCCACCGACTCGACCGACGGCGCGCTCATCGGCCCCGGCGGACAGGACATCGTGACGGATGCCGCGGGCGACGACGTGTTCGTGTTCCACGCCTGGGACCCGGACTTCCTCGCGCGCAAGGTCTACACGCTGCCGCTCGCCTGGGACGAGGGAACGCCCCGCGTCGTCGTGCCCTGACGCTCGAACGCCTGCCCGCACGTGTGCTCGCACGGCGCGTGATCCGGGGGCCAGAATGGCATCCGGAGGTCGCCGATGATCACGCATGAGGTCCTGAACCAGGTGCCGCCCCGCGAGGGCGTCGACGAGTACGCGGCGAATGCGCCGCTCGTCGAGGCGGTGGCGCGCTGGGGCAGAGGTGCCGCCGACGCCGACGTCGACGACACCGCGGCATCCGCGCTGCACGACGTCGGCCGCCACGTCGGCACGGCCGCGTTCCAGCGGGACGCCGAGCGCGCGAACACGCACGCGCCGGTGCTGCACACCCACGACCGGTGGGGCCGGCGCATCGACGAGGTCGAGTACGACGACGCCTACCACCGCATCATGGCGGCCGCGATCGGCGCGGGTGCGCACACGTCGGCGTGGGCGGATCCGGCACCCGGCGCGAACGTCGACCGCGCCGCCGCGTTCTTCCTCTTCGCGCAGGTCGAGCCAGGGCATGCCTGCCCGGTGTCGATGACGCATGCGGCCGTGCCGACGCTCGAGCTGGCGACATCGGGGCTTCGCGACCACTGGATGCCGCGGCTGTTGACCCGCGAGTACGAGCCGGAACTCGGCGGCCCCGACAAGTCCTCCGCGCTCCTGGGCATGGCGATGACCGAGAAGCAGGGCGGGTCCGACGTGCGCGCGAACACGACGCGCGCTGAGGCGACCGGCATCGACGACGCGTGGGGGCGCGAGTTCAGGCTCACCGGCCACAAGTGGTTCTGCAGCGCGCCGATGAGCGACGCGTTCCTCGTGCTCGCGCAGGCGCCCGGCGGCCTCAGCTGCTTCCTCGTGCCGCGCGTGCTGCCCGACGGGTCGCGCAACGTGTTCCGCATCCAGCGCCTGAAGGACAAGCTGGGCAATCGCTCGAACGCGTCCAGTGAGATCGAGCTCGACGGCACGACCGCGTGGCTCGTCGGCGAGGAGGGACGCGGCATCGCCGCCATCGTGCAGATGGTGACGCGGACCCGTCTCGACTGCGTCATCGGATCGGCCGCAGGCATGCGCCAGTCGGTCGCCGAGGCGGCGTGGCACGTGCGGCACCGCGCGGCGTTCGGGGCGCTGCTCGTCGACCAGCCGGCGATGACGGCGGTCGTCGCCGACCTGGCGGTCGAGTCCGAGGCGGCGACGGTGACGGCGATGCGCCTGGCCCGCGCCTACGACGCCGATGCCGACGGCAGCGAGCAGTCGTTCCGCCGCCTCGCGACGGCGGTGTCCAAGTACTGGATCTGCAAGCGCGGTCCGGGGCATGCCGCCGAGGCGCTCGAGTGCCTCGGTGGCAACGGGTACACCGAGGCGTTCCCGCTCGCCCGGCGCTACCGCGAGCAGCCGCTGCTCGCCATCTGGGAGGGGTCGGGCAACGTCATCGCGCTCGACGTGCTGCGGGTGCTCGCTCGCGAGCCCGACGCCTTCGATGCGTTCTTCGCGGTGGTCGCCGAGGCGACCGGTGAGCACGCGGCGCTCGACCTCGAGATCGCCGAGGCGCAGGCGGTGGTGCTCGAGGTGTCGTCGGATGCCGCGGGCGCGGCCGCCCGGGCACGCGAGCTGACCGAGCGGCTCGCCCTCGTGCTGCAGGCGTCGCTGCTCGTGCAGCACGCGCCCGCGGCGGTGTCCGACGCCTTCGTGCGCACCCGCATCGAGGGCGACGGCGGACTCCTCTACGGCGCGCTCCCGCCGGGGCTCGACACGGCGGCGATCCTCGCGCGAGCCTGAGTGCCGGCAGCGCGCCATCCCATCCTGCGCCGGGGGCGCGG
>NZ_WJSP02000127.1 GCF_009720255.1 Agromyces humi
CCTCGTCATCGTCGGCATGCTGTGGATCGTGCTGCCGCTCGTGGTCACGCAGGCGGTCACCTTCGTCGAGCAGGTGCCCGACATGTACAAGAACCTGCAGTCGCAGCAGTGGTTCCAGGACGCCCAACGCCGGCAAGGCCGCGCGGCGCCGGCCCGTGCGCGGGTCGCGACCCGGCTGGTTCGTGTACACGAGCCTCGTGATCGTGCTGGGCGCCGCACTGTTCCCCTTCTACTGGTCGTTCCTGATCGGCTCGGGGGATGCCTCGACCATCCGCGACCCGAACATGTCCTGGCTGCCCGGCGGCAACTTCATCGCCAACGCGATCTCGGTCGTCAACGATCCGGCGGTGAACTTCTGGAAGGCGCTGTGGAACTCCATCTACAGCTCCGCGCTCATCGCCCTCTCCGTGGTCTTCTTCTCGACGCTGGCCGGCTGGGCCTTCGCGAAGCTCCGCTTCCGCGGCGGCAAGTGGCTGCTCGTCTTCGTGGTCGCCACGATGGCGGTGCCCACCCAGCTCGGCGTCGTGCCGCTCTACATCCTCTTCGCCGACCTCGGCTGGACCGGCAACGTGGGTGCGATCATCATCCCGGCGCTCACCAGCGCATTCGGCGTGTTCTGGATGACGCAGTACCTGCAGCAGGCCGTGCCCGACGAGCTCATCGAGGCCGCCCGGGTCGACGGCGCGAGCTCGTTCCGCACGTTCCTCACCGTGGGGCTGCCCGCCGCCCGCCCGGCCGCCGCGATGCTCGGCCTGTTCACGTTCGTCTCGGCCTGGAACAACTTCTTCTGGCCGTTCATCGTCCTCGACCGCAGCGACCCCACGCTGCCCGTCGCGCTCTCGCTCCTGCAGTCGAACTACTTCGTCGACTACTCGATCGTGCTCGCGGGCGTGCTGCTGTCCACCATCCCCCTCCTCATCCTCTTCGTCTTCGCGGGCAAGCAGCTCGTGAGCGGCATCATGGCGGGAGCCGTGAAGGGATGACCATCGACTTCGGAGCTGACACCACCACCATGACCGACACCCTCGCGAACCCCGCGCTGCTCACGCGCCCGTTCCCCTCCGACTTCCTGTTCGGCGCCGCGACGGCAGCCTTCCAGATCGAGGGCGCCGCCTTCGAGGGCGGACGCACCGCCTCCATCTGGGATGCCTTCTGCCGCGTGCCCGGCGCCGTCGTGAACGCCGACAACGGCGATGTCGCCTGCGACCACTACCACCGCATGCCGCAGGACGTCGCCCTGATGAAGGAGCTCGGACTCCAGACCTACCGGTTCTCGACCTCGTGGTCGCGGGTGCGGCCCGACGGCGGCCCGGTCAATCCCGAGGGCGTCGACTTCTACTCGCGCCTCGTCGACGAGCTGCTCGAGGCCGGCATCAAGCCGTGGCTGACCCTCTACCACTGGGACCTGCCGCAGGCGCTCGAGGATCGCGGCGGCTGGGCCAACCGCGACACCGCCTACCTGTTCCGCGACTACGCCCTCGACCTGCACGAGGCACTGGGCGATCGCGTCGACGTGTGGACGACGCTCAACGAGCCGTGGTGCTCGTCGTTCCTCAGCTACACGGGCGGCGCGCACGCACCAGGGCGCCAGGATGTCGCGGCCGGCCTCGCCGCCGGCCACCACCTGCTGCTCGCCCACGGCCTCGCCGTGCAGGCGCTGCGGGAACGCGACCCCGAACTCGAGCTCGGCATCACGCTGAACCTGACGGTCGCCAAGCCCGTCGACCCGACGCACCCCGGTGACGTCGACGCGGCCCGGCGCATCGACGGCCAGTTCAACCGGTTCTTCCTCGACCCGATCTTCCGAGGCCACTACGCGGGCGACCTGATGGCCGACGTCGGCCACCTCGGCCTCCGCGACGTCGTGCTCCCGGGCGACCTCGAGGTCATCTCGACGCCGATCGACACGCTGGGCGTGAACTACTACCACGGGGAGTACGTGAGCGACCGCCCTGCCGAGCACCCGCTGCTGGCCCAGGCGCCCACCGACCGGCCCACCCGCTCGCCCTTCCCCGCCGCCGACGGCGTGTTCAACCACCCCCAGAACCTCCCGCTGACCGCGATGGAGTGGGAGGTGCAGCCCGACGGCTTGCGCGAACTGCTCGTGCGCGTGCACGAGGACTACGCGGCATCCGCGGGCGTGCGCCTCTTCGTCACCGAGAACGGCGCCGCCTACGAGGACCTCGTGGGGGACGACGGCGTGGTGCACGACGCGGAGCGCACGGAGTTCCTGGCGTCGCACCTCGGGGCGATCCTGGACGCGATCGACGAGGGCGTGCCCGTGCACGGCTACTTCTACTGGTCGCTCATGGACAACTTCGAGTGGGCGTGGGGCTACGACAAGCGCTTCGGCCTCGTGCGCGTCGAGTACGACACGCAGCAGCGCACCGTGAAGGACAGCGGACGCTCGTACGCCGCGATCATCCGCGACCGCGCGCTGCCGTCGACCTGACTGACGGCCAGCCCCGACCGCCATCACCCCGAGACGGAAATAGACTGAACGCCATGCAGCAGGGGGGAAGTGGTATCCGGACACGACCCACCGCGCCGACGCTCGAAGCGGTGGCGCGCGAGGCGAACGTCTCGCGAGCCACCGTGAGCCGGGTCGTCAACGGCTCCCCCAAGGTGAGCCCCGACGTGGTCACCGCCGTGAACGCGGCGATCGCCAAGCTCAACTACGTGCCGAACCGGGCCGCCAGGTCGCTGGCCAGCCGCACCTCGGGCGCGATCGCGTTGATCGTGCCCGAGAACACGGCCATGTTCTTCGGCGACCCCTACTTCGCCGCGATCGTGCAGGGCATCACCAGGCGGCTCGACGAGAGCGAGTACCTGCTCAACCTGCTCGTCGCGTCGACCGATCCCGGTCACAAGACCGTGCGGTACCTGCGCTCGGGCGTCGTCGACGGCGCGCTCGTCATCTCGCACCACGAGGGCGACGACCTGCAGCACGAGGCCGACATGCTGCTTCCCCTCGTGTACGGCGGCCGGCCCTCGCAACCCGGCGACCACATCTTCGTCGATGTCGACAACGTCGAGGGCGGTGCCATCGGCACGCGGCACCTCGTCGATGTGGGCCGCCGTCGCATCGGCACGATCTCCGGCCCCCTCGACATGCCCGCGGGTGTCGACCGACTCGAGGGCTTCCGTCGCGCCATGGGCGAGGCCGACCTGCCCACCGACGCCGTCGAGACCGCCGACTTCACGGCGGCCGGCGCCGTCGCCGCCACCCGGCGGCTGCTCGACCGGGTCCCCGATCTCGACGGCATCTTCGTCGCGAGCGACCTCATGGCCACCGGAGCGCTGTCGGTGCTGCGCGAACGCGGCCGATCGGTGCCCGGCGATATCGCCGTGGTGGGCTTCGACGACAGTCCCGCTGCGAGGTCGTCGGCGATCCCGCTGACCACCGTGCACCAACCGTCGGAGCAGATGGGCTTCGAGATGGCCGACCTGCTGCTGCGGCATCTCTCGGGCGACCCCGACGTGCCCCGCCGCAACATCATGCCCACGCACCTCGTGCGGCGCGCGTCGGCGTAGGGCCGGCACGCGGCATCCGCTCAGCGCACGTGCCGGCTCGGCCCGCGGCATCCGCTCAGCCGGCCCTGCGGACTCCGTCCTGGAACTCGACGCCCGCGATGTCGGAGAACCGCGCGCGCATGATCGCGATGGCCGCGGGGTTCTCGTCGACGAGCACGAAGCGGCGGCCCAGCGTGGCGGCGACGGCGCCCGTCGTGCCCGAGCCGGCGAAGAAGTCGAGCACCCAGTCGCCCTCGCGGGTCGATGCCTGCACGATGCGGCGCAGGATGCCCTCGGGCTTCTGGGTCGGGTAGCCGGTCTTCTCGCGGCCCGTCGGCGACACGATCGTGTGCCACCACACGTCGGTGGGCAGCTTGCCGAGCAGCGCCTTCTCGGGCGTGACCAGACCGGGTGCCATGTAGGGCTCGCGGTCGACCGCCGTCGAGTCGAACCAGTACCGGTCGGGATCCTTCACGTACACGAGGATCGTGTCGTGCTTCGTCGGCCAGCGCCGCTTCGCCTTGGCGCCGTAGTCGTAGGCCCACACGATCTCGTTGAGGAAGCACTCGCGGCCGAAGAGGGCGTCGAGCAGCACCTTCGCGTAGTGCGCCTCGCGGTAGTCGAGGTGCAGGTAGAGCGTGCCGTCGTCGGCGAGCACCCGCCACGCCTCGGCGAGCCGCGGCTCGAGGAAGCCCCAGTAGTCCTCGAACCGGTCGTCGTAGCGCAGCAGGTCGCCGCGCACGCGCCGGTACTGCTTGCCCGCGAACCCCGTGATGGTTCCGGATGCCGCGGGCTCGGCGGCATCCGTCGGCTGCACGCGCTCGTGCCGCATGGCCTGCCTGGCCTGCGCGCGGCCGGTGTTGAACGGCGGGTCGAGGTAGACGAGCGTGAACGAGCCGTCGGGCAGGGTGGGCAGCACGTCGAGGTTGTCCGCGTGGATGATGCGGTCGGGTTCGTCGGCTGGCACGGGACCAGTCTGCCCCAGCGGGTGCGTCGAGCGCAGGGCGGATGCGTGCCGTGGCGGAGGCGCGCCGTGTCAGTGCGCGTGCACGTGCCCGTCGTCCTGGCCGCCTCGCGCCGCCACGGGGTCGGCCGGCGCTTCACCTCCGGCGGGATCGGCGAGGGCGCCCGCGGAGTAGGCGATCCCTCCGCCCACGACGGTGAGCTCGGCGTGCGCGTCGAGGAGCGCGGCGGGATCGTGCTCCAGTCCGTAGAGGTCGGTCGACCACACGGCGAGGTCGGCGAGCATGCCGGGGGCGATGCGCCCGAGCGAGGCTTCGGCGTGCCAGGCGCGGGCGCCGTGCACGGTGTACGCCTCGAGGGACCGGTCGAGGCCGACGCGCTCCGCGGCCGTCCAGGCGTCCGATCCGTCGAGGCCGGCACGCGTCGCTGCCGAGTAGAGGCCGACGAGCGGATCCATCTCGCCGACCTGCCAGTCGCTCGAGAAGGCGACGGTCGCGCCCGAGTCGAGCAGGCTGCGGAACCGCCAGGCGCGATCCCAGCGCTCCTCTCCCACGTTCTCCATCCAGGTTCCGGCGACGAGGTCGGGCGAGCAGTGCCTCGGCTGCATCGCCGCGGTCACGCCGAGGTCGCGGAACCGTCCGAGATCGTCGGGGTGCAGGCACTCGACGTGCACGATCCCATGACGCCGGTCGCGGGTCCCGTTGGCCCGGCCGGCACCCTCGATGGCGTCGAGGGCGAGCCGGATGCCGGCGTCGCCGGTCGCGTGGGTGTGGGTCTGGAAGCCGAGGCGGTCGAGCTCGCCGATCACGGCAGCGAGCTCGCCGTCGGCGTAGCTCGGGCGCCCTCGCTGCCCCGGCCGGTTCGCGTAGTCCTCGAGCATCAGCGCCGTGTGCGGCTCGATCACGTCGTCGGCGTAGAGCTTGACCGGCCCCAGTCGCAACCGGTCGTGGGCGGGCGCCGAGTCGACCGCGTCGCGGAGCGCCGCGCGGAACGCGGCATCCGCCCCCACCGGGTGGAACAGTGCGGCGATCACGCGCGACGAGAGCACGCCCTCGGCGAGCGCACGCTCGAACAGCGGCAGCTCCGCGAGCGGCACCTGCGGCTCGACCACGGTGGTGATGCCGAGCGACGTCGCCATCCGCATGCTCGACACGAGCTTGCGGTACCGGCGCTCGGGCGAGTACATCGGGATGTCGCGCTGCAGTTCGGCGAGCCCGGCCTGCGTCATGGCGCTGGTGTAGAAGTCGGTGACCCAGCCCGTCGGGTCTCCGGTGATCGGATGCCGCTCCGGGCGGCCCCACGCGATGTCGTCGCCATCGGCGATGCCGAGCACGCGCAGGGCCACCCGGTTCAGCCACACCGAGTGCTGGTCGTACGTGGTCACGAACACCGGCCGGTCGGTGAGCCCGTCGAGGTCGCCTGCCTCGGGACGGCGACCATCGACGACGGAGTAGACGGCGTTCTCGGCGCAGACCCAGTCGAGGTCGGGTCGCCGGGCGGCGAAGTCCGCGATCCGGCGCCGCACCTCGCCGAGGTCGTGGGCGCCCTCGAGGGTCACCGCGTCCTCGTCGAAGCCGAGCAGCAGGTGGTTGTGGCTGTCGATGATGCCTGGCGTCACCAGTCGCCCGGTGGCGTCGATCGTGCGGCGCGCGGTCGGGGCATCCGCCGCGCTGCCGACATACGCGATGCGGTCGCCGCTGATGCCGACGGCCTCGGCCCACGGGGCCACGGAGTCGAAGGTGCGCACGCGGGCGCCGGTGATGAGCAGGTCGACGGTCATGCCGCGGCTCCGTCCGTGTCGTCGTCGGGGTCGACCAGGTGCAGGGTGCCCGGGCGCGCACGCAGGTACAGCCCGTAGTACGCGAAGCCCGCGGCGACGATGCCGAACGCGATGCCGAGGCTCAGCCACTGTGCCGGGTCGAGGATGCCGATCACGAAGATGGTCGCGATCGCGACGACCGCGAGCAGCGGCGGCGCCGGCCAGAGCGGCATCCGGTACGTATCGGGCGATGCTGCAGCGCTCGTCCGCCGCACGACCAACGCGGCCACGGCGATGAATCCGTAGCTGAACGCGAGCGTCGAGCCTGTGGCGTTCAGCAGCACATCGAACGGGATGAAGCACGCGGCGAGCGCGAGCGCGCCCATCACGATGGTGGCGGTGACCGGCATCCTCGTCGCGTGCGAGACGCGGGCGAGTGGCGCGGCGACGCGCGCGGGCATGGCGCCGTCGCGGGCCGCGGCGAACAGCAGTCGGCCCGACTGCAGGGCGATCGCGATGATGGCGTTGATGATGGCCAGTGCGATGGCGATGAGCACCGCGACCGTGACGCCGGCGCCGGCGCGCTCCGCCAGGAAGGACTCGACCGGCAGGGCGCCGCCGAAGAGTTCCTCGAGCGAGTCGGCGCCGAGCAGCACCGCGGTGAGCGGCACGAGCTCGGCGATGACGGTGATGATCGCACTCCACAGCACGGCGCGGGCGATCGCGCGCTTCGCGTTCTTCGTCTCCTCGGCGAAGTACACCGCACCGCCGTAGCCGTTGTACGAGAAGATGCCCTGCGTCACGGCGAGCACGAGACCCGCGATGCCGAGGGGCGCGAGGCCGCCCGTCGCGACGTCGAGCGCCTGCGGATCGAGGAGGTCGGTGAGCGGCCGCTCGATGTGGACGAGTCCGAGCAGGGCCAGCAGGGCCAGGGCAGCGAGCTCGAGGAACAGGAACGCGCCGGTGACCCAGGCGTTCGTGCGGATGTTGAAGCACGCCGTCACCGTGGCGAGGACGATGACGACGAGTGCGGTCACGAGCGGGTCGAGCCCGGCGATCGCGACGCCCAGGTAGTCGGCGACGCCGAGCGCGAAGATCGCGACGATGAGCGGCAGCGAGACCAGGCCGATGAAGAACACCGCTGAGCCGGCGGCAGGGCCGAGCACGCGGCTCACGAGGGAGTAGTCGCCCCCGGCGATCGGATGCCGCGACGCGAGCTCGGCGTAGCAGAACGCGATGAGCAGGCTGATCACCCCCGCGAGGGCGAAGCCCCAGAACACACCGGTGCCGTAGCCGGCGAGCGCCGCACCGCCGAGGATGAACACGCTCGACGCGGGCGAGATGCCCGACAGCGTGATGAGGACGTTGCCGCCGACCCCGAGCGAGCGTGAGAGCTCGCCGCCGTGGGTGGTCGTCGCGGCCGTGTCGAGGGTCGGAGTCGGGCTGTTCGCAGGCATGTACTGGTCGCTCTCGGTCGGGGTCCGATGCTGCTCGGAATTCTTCGACATCAGTGTCAAAGAATTCCAGAAGTGTGACACGGGGGTCGAGTAGTGTCAAGGACATGGCACGACCGCGCAGGCAGGAGGCGAGACGTGCCGCGTTGATCGAGGCCACCTACGCAGCCGGTCGCCAGCACGGCCTGCGGTCGCTGTCACTGACGGATGTCGCCGAGCAGGCCGGGCTGAGCCGCGGCGCGGTGCTCTATTACTACGAGGACCTCGACGCCCTGCTCGTCGAGGCGCACGGCGCCGGAGTCGAGCGGTTCTGCGACCAGCGCGACGCGACCGTCGCGGCGCTCGACGATCCGCGCGACCGGCTCGGAGCTGCGATCGACGCCGGACTCCCGAGCGGGCCCGACGACGCGCTCATGAGCCTGCTGTACGAGTTCGACGTGCTCGCCGGCAACTCCGACCTGCACGACGAGCTCGTGCAGAAGCTGTACCTGCGCCAGGTCGAGACCTACACGCGCATCTTCGCCGCCGGGCGAGCGGCCGGCGTGTTCTCACCCGGCCTGCCCGACGGGCAGCTGGCGATGACGTTCGTGGCCCTCGAGGACGCCTACGGCCTCCACATCGTGGGCGGCAATGCGCTCATGACGGTGCCCAAGGCGGCTGCGGCGATGCGGGCGGTCGCCGAGCAGCTCGGGTGCCCGACCTCGTCGGCGTCCTGAGGGGCCGGCGGAGGGAACCCAGTCAGGCGACGCCGGCCAGGCGACGCGGGCCAGGCGGAGCTGCTCAGGCGACGGTGCCGAGCACAGCCCTGGCGTCGCCGAGCACCTCGGCGTGGCGGGTGCGCGCGAGGAAGCTGCGAACGGTGTCGCGGCTGCGCGTGAGGCACGCGATCTTCGACTCGAGCGTCTCGAGCTCCCGGGCGAGGTCCTCGGCGAGGTTGCGCGTGCAGGTGCGCGCGAGCTCTTCGCCCTGCACACCCTCCATGTGGAGCATCGTCTTGATCAGCCGGGTCGGCAGGCCGGAGGAGATGAGCCCCCGCACGAGCTCGACCTGGGCGACGGCCGACTCGGGGTAGTCGCGATACCCGTTGGCCTCGCGGTCCGATCGGAGCAGATCCTGCTCCTCGTAGTACCGCAGCATGCGGGTCGGCACGTGCGTGCGCTGCGACAGCTCGCCGATTCTCATGGGATGCTCCAGACCGCTTGACCTTCACATAGATGTCAAAGTCTAGCCTCGCGGTATGACGGAAACCAGCACCCTCCAGCCGCCGGTCGCACTGCGGCAGCGCACGCCGTGGTTCGCCCTCCTCACCCTCGCGTTCGCCGTGTTCGCGACCGTCACCGTCGAGATGGTGCCCGCCGGGCTGCTGCCCGCGATGAGCGCGGACTTCGGCGTCTCGGCATCGTCGATCGGCCTGCTCGTTTCGCTGTGGGCGGCGGCGGGATGGTGGCTCCTCGTCATCGCCGCCGTCGTCCTCGGGGCGGCACTCATCCGCGGCAGCCTGGCGATCGAGTACTTCCCGCGCATGCGCAAGGGGCCGCTCGGGCGGCTCGTC
>NZ_WJSP02000128.1 GCF_009720255.1 Agromyces humi
GCCGCGGCCGCCGGCGCGGTCGTCGGCGGCGCGGCGGGCGCAGCGGTGGGTCATTCGATCGGCTACTCGCGGGGCGTCGACGAGTTCGTGCCCCTCACCGCGCCGCAGAAGGCGGGGTTCGACCACCTCGTGGTGCTGATGGGCGAGAATCGCTCATTCGACAACCTGCTCGGCTACCTCTACACGGCAGACGACCTGCCCGAGGGCGAGACGTTCGAGGGACTGGCCTTCGGCGACTACGAGAACACGGCGCCCGACGGCACGATCGTCGCGGCGCACGTCTACGAGGGCTCGACCGACGAGATCATGGGCCGCCCGAACCCCGACCCGGGCGAGGCGTTCCCGCACGTGAACACCCAGCTGTTCGGCACCATCGACCCGGCGAGCAACGCGACCGCTGAGATGCACGAGATGAAGGCGCCCTACAACGCGCCGCCGAAGTCCGCCGAGGGAGCGATGTCGGGCTTCCTCACCGATTACTGGAACCACTTCACCACCCTCCGGAAGGGCACCGCGCCCGCTCCCGACGAGGCGAAGCACATCATGGGGTCGTTCTCGCCGCAGATGCTGCCGGTGCTCTCGACGCTCGCGAAGAACTTCGCGGTCTACGACCACTGGCACTGCGCGGTGCCGTCGCAGACCTTCTGCAACCGCTCGTTCTTCCACGCGTCGACGTCGCACGGGTTCGTGACCAACGAGCAGGGCGGCGGCTACGACAAGTGGCTCGATGCCCCAGCGTCTCCGACCGTCTTCAACCGGCTCGAGGAGGCCGGGGTGTCGTGGCGCATCTACTTCGACGAGCTCCAGCTCGTCTCGTTCACCGGCGTGCTGCACGCTCCATCGCTCGAGCCGTACTGGCGCACCGCGCACTTCGCCACGATGAGCCAGTTCTACGAGGATGTGCGAGAGGGTCGGCTGCCGGCCTACGCGTTCATCGAGCCGCGCATGACGTACAACCACAACGACTTCCACCCGCCGGTCGGCAAGCTGAAGGAGGACGTGGTGGCCGGCGAGGAGGTGGTGGACTCGGCGATCTCGGATGTGCGCGCAGGCGAGGCCCTCGTCCACCAGATCTACGAGGCGATCAAGGCGAGCGCTTCCCCGAGCGGGTCGAATGCCCTGAACACCATGTTCCTCATCACGTTCGACGAGCACGGCGGCACGTACGACCACGTCACCCCGCCGAAGGCGACCCCGCCCCACGACGACTCGACGGGCGAGATGGGCTTCGGATTCGACCGGCTCGGATGCCGCGTGCCCGCGATCGCCATCTCCGCGTTCACCCGGGCCGGCACCGTCGTGCACGACGAGATGCACCACGCGGCGGTCGTCGCGACCCTGTCCCGCCTGCACGGACTCGACCCCCTCACGCGGCGCGACGCCGACGCGAAGGACCTCTTCAACGTGGTGAACCTCGACACGCCCCGCCAGCCGGTCACCTGGCCGTCCACCACCCCGCAGTACATCCCGCCGAACCCGCAGGCCGAGGCGCCGCATCCGGCGAACGCGCACAAGGACAAGCCGCTCAGCCCGCCGGCGCAGGGACTGCTGGGCCTGCTCATCGCGAAGTACGGTTCGCCCGACGACCCGGTGCCGCAGACGTACGCCGACGCCTACGAGCTGCTGCACAAGTACGGCGTGGGCCTGTTCGGCAAGCCGTAGCGGATGCCGCGGCGGAGCCGCCGCCGAGCGAAGGCCGCCCCCACCGATAGAATCGGTCCATCCCCATCCCGACACGACGGAGCAGCATGTCCGAAATCAATGCGGAGCAGGTCGCACATCTGGCGAACCTCGCCCGCATCGCGCTCACCGAGGAAGAGATCGAGCACCTCACGGCGGAGCTCGGCCAGATCATGCAGGCGGTCGAGAAGGTGAGCGAGGTGGCCACGCCCGACGTGCCGCCGACGAGCCACCCGATCCCGATGCACAACGTCTTCCGCGACGACGTGGTGGGCGACAACGTGCTCACCGTCGACCAGGCGCTCGCGGGCGCCCCCGAGTCCGACGGCTCGCGCTTCGTGGTGTCGGCGATCCTGGGGGAGGAGCAGTGAGCGACCTGATCCGCCTCTCGGCCGCCGATCTCGGCGAGCGCCTCGCCGCAGGCGAGGTCTCGTCGGTCGAGGCCACCCAGGCCCACCTCGATCGCATCACCGCGGTCGACGGCGCCGTGCACGCGTTCCTCCACGTCGACACCGAGCGCGCCCTCGCGACCGCCGCCGACGTCGACCGGCGACGGGCGGCCGGCGAGGAGCTCGGCCCGCTCGCCGGCGTTCCGATCGCCATCAAGGACGTGCTGGTCACCGAGGGCATGCCCTCCACGGCGGGCTCACGCATCCTCGAGGGGTGGATCCCGCCCTACGACGCCACCCCCGTGCGCCTCGTCCGCGAGGCGGGTCTGGTGCCGCTCGGCAAGACCAACATGGACGAGTTCGCGATGGGCTCCTCCACCGAGCACTCCGCGTACGGCCCCACCCACAACCCGTGGGACCTCGAGCGCATCCCCGGCGGCTCGGGCGGCGGCTCCGCGGCATCCGTCGCCAGCTTCGAGGCGCCCCTGGCGCTCGGCTCCGACACGGGCGGCTCGATTCGCCAGCCGGCGCACGTCACGGGCACCGTCGGCGTGAAGCCCACATACGGGGCGGTCAGCCGCTACGGCTCCATCGCGCTCGCCTCGTCGCTCGACCAGATCGGCCCGGTCACCCGCACCGTGCTCGACGCGGCGCTGCTCCACGACGTGATCGCGGGCCACGATCCCCATGACTCCACCTCGATCCCCGACGCGTGGCCGTCCATGGCCGACGCGGTGCGGCGGGCGGATGTCGCGGGCCTGCGCATCGGCGTCGTCAAGGAGCTCGACTCCGACGGCTTCCAGGCGGGCGTGCGGCAGCGGTTCCACGAGTCGCTGGAGCTGCTCGAGCGCAACGGCGCCGAGATCGTCGAGGTCTCGGCCCCGCACTTCGAGTACGCGATCGCGGCGTACTACCTGATCCTCCCGGCCGAGGCATCCTCCAACCTGGCGAAGTTCGACTCGGTGCGCTTCGGCCTGCGGGTCACGCCCGACGGCGGCGGCACGGTCGAGCAGGTCATGGCGGCCACGCGCGAGGCCGGGTTCGGCCCCGAGGTGAAGCGCCGCATCATCCTCGGCACCTACGCGCTCTCCGCCGGGTACTACGACGCCTACTACGGCAGCGCGCAGAAGGTGCGCACCCTCGTGCAGCGCGACTTCGACGCCGCGTTCGCGAACGTCGACGTGCTGGCCACGCCGACCGCGCCCACCACGGCGTTCAAGCTGGGCGAGAAGCTCGACGACCCGCTGGCGATGTACCTCAACGACGTCGCCACGATCCCGGCGAACCTCGCGGGCGTGCCCGGCATCTCGGTGCCCGCCGGCCTGGCGCCTGAAGACGGCCTGCCGGTCGGCATCCAGTTCCTCGCGCCGGCGCGCGAGGACGCCCGCCTCTACAACGTGGGCGGCGCACTCGAGCGGCTGCTGCTCGCCGAATGGGGCCGGCCCATCCTCGACGGGCTCCCCGACCTCAGCACCCATGAACTGCTCGCGACCGAGGAGGGCGCCGTCTGATGGCCCGCGCAGAACTGATGGACTACGACCAGGCCCTCGAGCTCTTCGAGCCGGTGATCGGCCTCGAGGTGCACGTCGAGCTGAACACCGAGACGAAGATGTTCTCGCCGGCGCCGAACCCCGCGAACTCGAAGTTCCACGGCGCTGAGCCGAACACGCTCGTCACGCCCGTGTGCCTCGGCCTGCCCGGGTCGCTCCCCGTGGTGAACGGCGACGCGGTGCGCTCGTCGATCTCGCTGGGCCTCGCGCTCGGCTGCTCGATCGCCCCGTCGAGCCGCTTCGCGCGCAAGAACTACTTCTACCCCGACCTGGCGAAGAACTACCAGATCTCCCAGTACGACGAGCCCATCGCGTTCGAGGGCTCCGTCGAGGTCGAGCTGCCGAACGGCCGGGTCTTCCGGGTGCCGATCGAACGCGCGCACATGGAGGAGGACGCCGGCAAGCTCACGCACGTCGGCGGGTCGACCGGACGCATCCAGGGTGCCGAGTACTCGCTCGTCGACTACAACCGTGCGGGCGTGCCCCTCGTCGAGATCGTGACGAAGCCGATCTTCGGCGCGGAGGCCGACGCGCCCGAGCTGGCGAAGGCGTACGTGTCGACGATCCGCGACATCGCGATCTCGCTGGGCATCTCCGAGGCGCGGATGGAGCGCGGCAACCTCCGTTGCGACGCGAACGTGTCGCTCCGGCCGCGCGGCGCGGAGAAGCTCGGCACGCGCACCGAGACCAAGAACGTGAACTCGTTCCGCTCCATCGAGCGTGCGGTGAGGTACGAGATCCAGCGCCAGGCGGCCATCCTCGCGAAGGGCGGCACCATCACGCAGGAGACCCGGCACTGGCATGAGGACACCGGCACGACGAGCCCCGGTCGGCCGAAGTCGGACGCCGACGACTACCGCTACTTCCCCGAGCCCGACCTGCTCCCGGTGGAGCCGTCGCCGGAGCTCATCGAGCAGCTCCGCGCCGCCCTTCCCGAGCCTCCGGCGGCGCACCGTCGCCGGCTGAAGGCCGAGTGGGGCTTCACCGACCTCGAGTTCCAGGACGTGCTGAACGGCGGCCTGCTCGTCGAGGTCGCCGAGACCGTGGCGGCCGGCGCCTCACCGGCGGCCGCGCGCAAGTGGTGGACCGGCGAGCTCACCCGCGTCGCGAATGCCAAGGCGACGGATGCCGCATCGCTGGCCACGCCCCAGCAGGTCGCCGAGCTGGCGGCGCTGGTCGAGGCCGGCACGCTCACCGACCGGCTCGCCCGCCAGGTGCTCGAGGGCGTCGCCGCGGGCGAGGGATCGCCGCAGCAGATCGTCGACGCACGCGGGCTCGCGGTGGTCTCCGACGACGGCGCCCTCGTGGCCGCGATCGACGAGGCCCTCGCCTCGCAGCCCGACGTGCTCGCGAAGATCCGCGACGGCAAGGTGCAGGCCGCCGGCGCGGTGATCGGCGCGGTCATGAAGGCCATGCAGGGCAAGGCGGATGCCGCGCGCGTGCGCGAGCTGGTGCTCGAGCGGGCGGGCAACGGAGGCTAGTCGGCGGTCCGGGCGCACGCCGCAGGCCGCCCCTGGACTCACAGCGGGCTCGCTGCTGCCGCCCATAGATTGGGTGGTCCCCTGAGCGATTGACGAGGACACCATGGGCTTCTTTGACCGTCTGTTCGGCGCACCCGACGAGCGTCCCGCGCCGCCCTCCCGGCCGGCGCCGCCGCAGCGGCAGCTGAGCGAG
This sequence comes from Agromyces humi, assembly GCF_009720255.1. Taxonomy (GTDB): domain Bacteria; phylum Actinomycetota; class Actinomycetes; order Actinomycetales; family Microbacteriaceae; genus Agromyces; species Agromyces humi. The sequence continues at coordinate 5,294 of NZ_WJSP02000128.1, forward strand.
GACGAACTGGCCATCGAGCGCTACCGCTACCTGCTGCGCACTGCGCCGCCCGAGTCGATCGAGGCGGTGCACGCCGAGGCGTTCGCGAAGCTGACACCCGAGCAGCGTCACCAGGTGTACCAATCCCTCGCCGAGCAGGCGCCACCGGGTGAGCGCATCGCGTCCGAGGACCCGTCGACGTTGGCCCGCGCGGCCACCCGGGCGGAGCTGCGCCAGCCCGGCACCATGGAGCGCGCCTTCGCGGGCACGTCGGCCAATGGACGACCGATGCAGGCCGGCCCCTCCATGGGCGCCATGATCGGCAGCTCGATGCTCGGCACCATCGCGGGCGTCGTGATCGGCTCGGCCATCGCGCAGGCGTTCCTGCCCGACGCCTCGAGCTTCGACGCGGGTGCCGACGGCTCCACCGACGGCGGCGGCGACGGTGGAGGGGATGCCGGTGGCGACGCGTCGGCCGACGGCGGCGGGTACGACGGCGGTGGCTACGACGGTGGCGGCTACGACGGCGGTGGCTACGACGGCGGTGGCGGCGGCGATTTCGGGGGCGGCGATTTCGGCGGTGGGGACTTCGGGTTCTGAGCCCGACCCCGCCCAGCCGCCCACGCGGCCGGGCATCGCCGTCGATGACGGCGGCACGAGTTAGGGTCGCACCATGAGCAAGCAGGACGGCTCGTCGAGGCAGGTCACCAGCGGCCCCGTCGACGATTCGGCGACCCCGATCCTGCACGTCGACATGGACGCCTTCTTCGTCTCCGTCGAGCTCCTCTCCAGGCCCGAGCTCCGCGGCAAGCCGGTGCTCGTCGGGGGCACGGCGGGCCGCGGGGTCGTCTCGGCTGCGAGCTACGAGGCGCGCCGCTACGGCGTCAATTCGGCGATGCCGATGTCCATCGCCCTGCAGCGCTGCCCCAGCGCCATCGTCCTGCGGGGTGACTACGCGAGCTACGCGAGGTATTCGAAGCAGGTCATGGCGATCTTCGAGCAGCTCACGCCGCTCGTCGAGCCCCTCTCGATCGACGAGGCGTTCCTCGATGTGTCGGGCGCCCGGCGCCTGCACGGCAGTCCGGCCGAGATCGCGTTGACCATCCGCGACCGCGTGCACGCCGAGACGGGCCTCACCTGCTCGATCGGGGTGGCCGCCACGAAGTACGTCGCCAAGGTGGCCTCCGGCCGTGCGAAGCCCGACGGGATGCTCGTCGTCCCGGCCGCGCAGACCATCGAGTTCCTGCACCCGCTGCCCGTCTCGGCGCTGTGGGGCGTCGGCCGGGTCACCGAGGAGTCGCTGACCCGGCTGGGGCTGCGCACCGTGGGCGATGTCGCGGCCATGCCCTACGACGCGCTCGAACGCTCGGTCGGTCCGGCCCTCGCCGCCCGACTGAGCCGGCTCGCGAACGGCATCGACCCGCGCGACGTGCACACCGCGCGCGCCGAGAAGAGCATCGGGCACGAGAACACCTTCGACCACGACCTGGTCGACCCCGTCGAGATCCGTCGCGAACTGCTCCGGCTCTCGAGCAACGTGGCCGTGCGACTGCGCAAGGCGGGCCTCGTCGGGCGCACCGTCACGTTGAAGCTGCGCTACGGGGACTTCCGCACCGTCACCCGTTCGCGCACCCTCGCGGAGCCCACCGATGTTGCACGCCGCATCTACGACGAGGCCTCTGACGCCCTCTCCGAGCTCGTCGGCGAAGGCGCGCGCGTTCGCCTCATCGGGGTGCGGGCCGAGCACCTCGGCCCGTCGGGCACCGGCGCCATGCTGTGGGACCCCGATGAGGAGTGGCGCGATGCCGAGCGCACGATCGACGAGGTGGCGGCCAAGTTCGGCACGGGAGCCGTGCGTCCGGCGACCCTCGTGCGTCCGGCCGGCGAACGTCGCGGCGAACGACCGCGGCCCGGTGCCGACGACGACGATGATGCAGCGGCCGCAGCCGCAGCGGCGGGGTGGGGCTGGTAGCGCGGGGCATCCGCGAGTAGCGTGGCCGCATGGCTGAACTCGTTCTGGACCTTGCAGGAACCGTCTCCGGTGTCGGCGTGAAGACGTCCTACGGCGAGGCGGTCGACATCGACGGCACGAAGGTGATCCCCGTCGCCCTCGGGGCCTACGGCTTCGGCGGTGGTGGCGGCACGACCGACGCCGACGCCGGCGCGGGCGCGACCGGTGGCGGCTCACGCGAGCTCCACGGTCAGGGCAGCGGTGGCGGCGGTGGCGGCATCTCCATTCCGCTCGGCGCATACGTCGGCCGCCGTGGCGAGGTTCGCTTCGAACCGAACCTCATCGGGCTCATCCTCGTCGCCACGCCGTTCGTCTGGGTGACCGGCAAGGCGTTGAAGGCGATCATCCGCGCGCTGAAGCACTGATCGCCGGACGGCCGCCGGCCACTTCGTCGGTCGACGCGCGTCCCGCGGCGTCATCACGTCGCCGGGTGCGTGCACGAGCGTATACTCTGGTGTCGAACACGGGAGTCCGGTGAGCCGGGCTGAGAGGAAGGTTCTCAACCTTCGACCGTCGAACCTGATCTGGGTCATGCCAGCGCAGGGAGGGCAGCGCATCTCGAATCCCGTGCCTCTTTCCTCGAACTGAAAGGGCACGACAGTGCACGCAACCGTCACTTCCACCACTTCGACCGTGCGTCCCGATGGGCGACGACTCCGCTGGCGCGTCGTCGACATCGTGGTCGCGAGCGTCATCGGCGTCGCCGTCGGCGTCGTCTTCTGGGCCTGGGGCGTCGTCTGGGGTCCCATCTCCGCACCCATCGAGGCGCTGCTTCCCGGGCTGCAGGCCGCCCCGGCAGCGCTCTGGCTGGTGGCCGGCGTGCTCGGTGCGCTCGTGATCCGCAAGCCCGGCGCCGCGCTCTACACGGAGCTCGTCGCGGCGATCGTCTCCGCACTGATCGGCAGCCAGTGGGGCGGCCTGCTCACGATCGAGGCCGGCCTCGTGCAGGGGTTGGGCGCCGAGCTCGTCTTCGCGATCTTCCTCTACCGCAACTGGCGGCTGCCCGTCGTGCTGCTCGCCGGCGCCGGCGCCGGTCTCGCGATGGCGGTCAACGACCTCGTCCTCTGGTACGCCGGAGCGGCACCCACCTTCGCGATCGTCTACACGATCTCGGCCGTCGTGGGCGGGGCCCTCATCGCGGGCGGGCTCTCCTGGCTCGCGGTCCGGGGGCTCGCACGGGCGGGCGCACTCGACCGGTTCGCCGCAGGACGCGAGCTCCGGACGGTCTGACGATGACGACGCTCGACGCGTCGACGCGTCCGGCGGCGGTGACCGCGCGGGGCTGGGGCTGGCGTCACGGCGGACGGCGTGACGCCGCCGTGCACGGCCTCGACCTCGACATCCGGCCGGGGGAGCGCCTACTGCTCCTCGGCGCGTCCGGTTCGGGCAAGTCGACCCTGCTGCACGGGATGGCGGGCGTGCTGGGCGGCGACGACGAGGGCGAGTCGATCGGCGAGCTCCTCGTCGACGGGCGCCCGGCCTCCGCGGCCCGCGGGCGCGCCGGGCTGGTGCTGCAGGACCCCGATGCACAGGTGGTGATGGCGCGGCTCGGCGACGACGTGGCCTTCGGGCTCGAGAACCTGGGCGTGCCACGCAGCGAGATCTGGCCGCGCGTCGGCACCGCGCTTTCGGCGGTGGGCCTCGACCACCTGCCCCTCGATCATGCGACCACCGACCTCTCGGGCGGACAACGCCAGCGACTGGCGCTTGCCGGGGTGCTCGCCATGCGCCCCGGCCTGCTCCTGCTCGACGAGCCGACGGCGAACCTCGATCCGGCCGGCGTGGGCGAGGTGCGCGATGCGGTCGCGCGGGTCGCCGACGAGACCGGCTCGACCCTGGTCGTGATCGAGCACCGCGTGTCCGTCTGGCTGCCGGTGGTCGATCGCATCGTCGTCCTCGGCGCCGACGGGGGGCTGCTCGCCGACGGCGCG
>NZ_WJSP02000129.1 GCF_009720255.1 Agromyces humi
TGAAGGATGCGATCCCCCGCAAACCTGAAGATGTCGATCTGGTTCGGAAGCCTTGACGCAAGAGCTGGACCTGGGTCGTCCGGGCTTGCGATCAGCGTCGGGCCAAGGTTCTCCCAGTCAGTCCACGAGGCTGATGGTGGCGGCCAGCACGGCGGCCGCGCCGATGAGGTCCGCGAGGCTCGACGGGCCGTACGCGAAGGAGAGCGCCGACGAGCCCAGCACGAGGGCGGCGCCGCCCACCATGGCGCGGCCTGAGCCCCACCGCACCGCGGCGTAGACGAGCACGAGCATGGCGGCGGTCGCGACGAGCTCGGGATCCCCGCCCGTGATCACGGTGCACACCGATCCCAGCCCGAAGGCGATGGCCAGCATGGGGAGCGGATGCGTGCGGCGCCAGAGCAGCGTCGGCGCGATCGCGGTGAGCACGGCCGCCCACAGCCAGCGCCACGGCACCTCGGGGCGGCTCGCCGCCTCGATGACGGCCGCCAGGGGCACGATGGAGACCAGCGCCCAGTCGCGCCAGACACGCCGGGGCGGTGGCGGTGTGGCCGACGGCGCATCCCAGATCGAGCGGAGGGGGCTCGTCATGCCCTCATGATAGGCGTGCACCGACGGCACCCGATCGGCGAGGCGCAGCGGACGCGCGGCCGTCACGGGCACTGCGCCGGCGGATGACGACCTCCGCCACGGCGAGGTTGATCACCCATCCTGCACCCATGAGCACGGCGTGCATCGCCTGGCCGGGCGCGCCGAACGCCAGCGTCCACGGCAGGAAGGTGAGCACCTGCGTGCCGGCGCCAAGCCCGATCGCGTAGGCGCGGGTCATCCACGCGCTGTGAGTCGCGACGTCCCCGCGCCGGATGGCCAGGAACCCGACCACGATGAAGGTCGCCATCGCGGTGCCGAACCCGATGCGCATCGCGAACATGACCACGCCGTTCACCGCGGGGAGGGCGTAGAACAGCGTCATCCACAGCGCAGACAGGGCCGACAGGAGGCCGGCCGGAACGAGCACGCGCCCGGCGATGCGGTGCCAGCGGCGCCGGCGCAGCGACGGCGCGAACTGCAGCGCCCCGAGCACGAGGAACACGCTCGACGCCACGATGTGCACGACGACCGGAATCGGCGACTCGAAGAAGCGGGCATTCTCGGCGGTCACGGTGCCACCGCCGGCGAGCTCCGTGAGCCGCATGGACCCGGCGAGGACGGGCACCAGGCTGAGCGTGATCAACCCGGCGGGGGCGAGCCATTCCGACTTCTTCATGGCTCGATCGTCGCGGCACCGCCGCGCCGCCGCATCGGCCTCCGGGCCGGACCTCCCTCATCCGATCGGCCGAGGCACGCCCACGGGCCGCGGCCCGCCCCCACGCGGCATCCGCCCAGCGTGCGGCCCGTAGGCTGGAACGATGCTGCTCGCCCTCATCCGCCACGGACAGACCGACTGGAACCTGGCGCTGCGCATGCAGGGTCGCACCGACATCCCCCTCAACGCGACGGGTCGCGAGCAGGCTCGCTCGGCGGCGTCCGCGCTCGCCGCCGAGCCGTGGGACGTGGTCGTGAGTTCGCCGCTCAGCCGGGCACGCGAGACCGCGGAGATCATCGCGGCCGCCCTCGGCGTGCCACTCGGCGGCACCTACGACGAGCTCATCGAGCAGGACTTCGGCGTCGCCGAGGGCACCCACGTCTCGGAGCTGTACGTGCGCTGGCCCGACCGCGAGTGGGCCGGCAAGGAGCCCGACGACGAGGTCGGTGCGCGCGGGGTCCGCGGCCTCGAGCGCATCGCCAACGACCATCCCGGCGCGCGCGTGATCGCGGTGGCGCACGGCACGCTCATCCGGCAGACGCTCGCAGAGATCAGCGGGCACGAGGCGCGGCACTACCCGAAGCTCGAGAACGCGTCGTCGTCGTATGTCGACCGGTCGGATGCCGCGTGGCGCGTGCGCACCGTGGGCGGTGCCGACTTCGCCGTGGTGCTGCCCGACCTCGAGGCCGCTGCCGACGAGGCGGCGCGACTCGCCGGCTGAGGGCTCAGCCCCGGTGGCCGGCGCGTTCGATGCCGTCGAGGATGAGGTCGAGCCCGAACTCGAACTCGAACTGGTCGTCGCACCAGCCGAGCGTCGACTCGGGGTCGTCGTGGCGCACGACGGACAGCATCTCGGCGAGGTGGGGCACCTGGGCGGCCATCTGCGCCAGCTCAGCGGGGTCGCCCTGCCCGTCGTCGCCCCCGGTCTCGCCGAGCTCCTGCGAGAAGCCGAACATGCGGCTGCCGAGTGCATGCATGGCGTGATGGATGAGGTCGTACGACAGGCCGCCTGAGCGCAGGGTGCCGACGACCGAGTCGACATACCTCGCCGTCGTGAGGCCGAGGCCATGCCGGGAGTCCATCACGCCGGGAAGCCACGGATGCCGCACCATCACCTGCCGGGCGGCGAGGATGCGTGCCCGCAGCGCGGCCTTCCACTCGGCATCGCGGCCGGGCACGGCGAACCCGCCGAGGGCCGCCTCGACCTCGCCGAACACGAGGTCGACCACCCCGTCGAGGATCGCCTCCTTGTTGGCCACGTGGTGGTAGACCGACATCGCCTCGACGCCGAGCTGCTCGCCCAGGCGGCGGATGGTGAGGGCGTCGATGCCACCCGAATCGGCGAGGTCGACTGCCGTGCGCAGCACGCGGTCACGGGTGAGCGGCGCGCGGCGACCGGTCACCTGCCCTGTGGTCGACATCGCGGATCCTCTCGACAATTCCGTGATACGAGCGTACCTTACGTTGTAAGCCATACAGCGTAAGGTTGGAGCGACCATGAACGACGCGATGAACGACGCGACGCGCACGACCACCGCGGTCACGACCATGACGGCCGCCGTGCACCGCCGGTTCGGGCCACCCGAGGTGGTGCACCTCGAGCGGGTGCCGGTGCCTCGTCCGAAGGCCGACGAGCTGCTCGTCCGGGTGCATGCGAGCACAGTGAGCATCGCCGACCACCGCACCCGCAGCCGCGACCTGCCGAAGGGGCTGTGGCTCTTCGTCCCGATCGCGCTCGGCGTCTTCCGGCCGCGCAAGCGCGTGCTCGGCATGGACATCGCCGGCGTGGTCGAGTCGGTCGGCGACGACGTGACGGGCTTCGCCCCCGGCGACGAGGTCATCGCGATGCTCGGCGGAGACTTCGGCGGCCACGCCGAGTACGCCCGGGTTCCGCAGTCCAAGGCCATCGCACGGAAGCCGCGCAACCTCGACATGGGCGAGGCGGCGGCGCTCGTCTTCGGCGGGCACACCGCCCTCGCCTTCCTCGGCCTGGTGCCCATCGGCCCGGGCACCGACGTGCTCGTCAACGGCGCCTCGAGCGCCGTCGGCACCGCCGCCGTACAGCTCGCCGCGGCGCGGGGCGCGACCGTCACCGCCGTCTGCGGCGCACGCAACGTCGGGCTCGCCGCGGAGCTCGGTGCCACCCGAGTCATCGACTACGGCGCCGAGGACTTCACGCGAACACCCGGCTCGTTCGACGTCATCGTCGACTGCGTGGGCACCGCCACGTTCGAGCGGGTGGAGCACCTGCTGAAGCCCGGCGGCGCCCTGCTCCTCGTCATCGCCGACCTGTCGAGCATGAGCTCGGCCAAGCGGAACTCGCGCCGCAGCGGCAAGCTCGTCACGTTCACCGGCGGACCCGTCACCCATGACGACCTCGCCGGCCTCGTGCGTCTCGCCGAGGAGGGACGCTTCCGCCCGGTCATCGACCGCAGCTACGCGTTCGACGAGGTCGTCGAGGCGCACCGGTACGTCGACACCGGCCACAAGACCGGCAACGTGGTGCTGCGGATCGCCTGAGCGGCCTGCCGGCGGACGTCGCGGGCGGACGTAGAATGCGGAAATGGAGGCACCGGCCAGCACCACCCTGGTCGTCGTCGGTGACGAGGCGACGTCGGCCATCCACGCCCTCGAGGGGTTCGCCAACGTGCGCGCGGCGACCTTCGACGCGGCATCCGACGACGAGGTCGCCCGTTGGTCGGCCGCTGCGGCCGCGCCCTACGTGGTGCACGACCGCGACCCGCTCGGACACGTCGCCGCGGCCTGGGTCGAGTTCTTCGACGACCAGTCCACCTACGGCGTGCTCGAGCTCGAGATCGACCGTGCCGTGGAGGCGGCCGAGCGGCACGGCATCGCGGTCCCCGACTACTACGTCGTCATCCACCCCGAGACCCTGCCCGTGACGTGGAAGCACTGGTGGCTCGGCGTGCTCGCGTCGGAGTCGCCGACCCGCGTCATCCCGTGGCCCGACGCCGACGCCTCGCTCGCCGGGTTGCTCCGGCACCTCCCCACCGGCCGCGCGTGGCCCGACGTCGAGTCGTGGCTTCCCACCGTCGCAGGCGCCGTGCCCGACCGCATCGGGCTCGGCGGCTAGCGTCGAGGACGAATCACGGATGCCGCGGGCGCGATGCCCGCGGCATCCGCCATCTCATGGCGTGCGGCGCGAGGCCCCGGCTCAGGGGTGCACGCGAAGGTCGACCCACACCAGCCGGTGGTCGCTCGACGGGAACGGGAACGTGCCGGTGAGCGCCGAGAGCGGGTCGGCCCGCACGGGCCAGAACACTCCCGCGTCGAGCACCTTCAGGTCGCGGGACGGCAGCACGTAGTCCGCGCGCAGGTTGCCCGGCGCCGTGTCGGCGAAGTCGGCCGTGTCGTAGGCCGGGTCACCGACGTGGGTGAGGTTGGCGCCGCCCTGCAGGAGCGCGGCTTCGGGGCCGCCCGCGGAGGTCGGCAGCGGGTCCGTGATGCGCGGGTGGTCGAGCAGCTGGTCGATCGCGTGCTGCGTGGAGTCGCCGTCGACCGGGTCGGCGTTCTGGTCGCCGAGGATGACGAACGACTCGCCGGGCTTCAGCCCGCCCGTGACGCCCTCGTCGTCGCGGATGTAGCGCGACGCCTTCCCGGGCGTGACATAGTCGGCCCAGAACCGGATCTCGTCGTGGTTGCGCGTGCCGTTGCGGTCCTCGGGGCCGTCGAACGTCGGCGGCGTCGGGTGCGCGGCGAGCACGTGCACGGTGCTGCCGTTCACGTCGACCGGCACGTCCCAGTGCGACTTGCTCGAGAGGCGGAACACGTCGAGCTCCTCGGGGGAGTACCAGTCGGCCGGCGCCGCCGTCGTCGGGTCATCGGGCAGCAGCGCGCCGGGCATGTCCTTCCAGAGGAAGTGCTGGAACGTGCGCGCCTCGTCGTCGAGGATCGGGTACTTCGACAGCACGACCATGCCGTACTGGCCCGGGAACAGGCCGAAGCCGAACGAGTCGTCGCCGCCCGCCTGCGTGCCTGGCGCACCGACGACGCCGTTGTTGTTGAGGTCGAACCCGGTCGGCACGCCGGTGTTGGACGGGGCGACGAACGCGTAGGGATACTCGACGGCCTCGCCCGTGCCCTGCGCCACCTCGAGGTAGTTGTCGCGGAAGAGGTCGGCGGCGAGCCCGCCTTCGACGTAGTCGAACTCGTTGAGCAGCACGATGTCGGGGTTCGCATGCTGGATGATCTCGGCGACCGTCCTGGCCTGCGCGTTCGAGCCCGTGCTGAGGTCCCTGACGAGGTCGCCCTCGGCATTGCGGTTCAGCGACAGGTTGAAGGTGGCGACACGCACTTCAGTGGGGCCGTGGTGCTGCGGCGGCGCTGCGGCGGCGGGTGCGGCCGCGGCCATCACGGCGGTGGCCCCGATCAGCGTGGCGGCGGCCACGGCGGCGGTGGTGCGACGGGGTCTCGTGGACATGCGCTTCTCCTTCATCGGCCTCATCTGCGGTGTGCGACGCACCCCACGCTAGGCATCCGCGGTGACGACCGGAAGAACCCGGGGTGACCGGATGTCTCGTTCTCGGCGCCCGATCGAGCCACTCGTCGCGTGCCGTCACGGAGCGGCATCCGATCGGCCCGGCCGCTAGGCTCTCGGACGTGTTGCGCACCATGCTGAAGTCCAAGATCCACCGCGCCACCGTGACGCACGCCGACCTGCACTACGTCGGCTCGATCACGATCGACCGGGACCTGATGGATGCCGCGGAGCTGCTGCCCGGCGAACAGGTCGCCGTCGTCGACGTGACGAACGGGGCACGCCTCGAGACCTACGTGATCGAGGGCGAACGCGGCAGCGGCGTGCTCGGCATCAACGGCGCGGCCGCGCACCTGGTGCACGAAGGCGACGTGGTGATCGTCATCTCCTACGCCCAGTTCGACGACGCCGCGGCGCGTGCCTGGCAGCCCCGCATCGTGCACGTCGATCGCAGCAATCGCATCGACGGCATCGGGTCGGATGCCGCGGCGGCACCCGACGACGCGATCGAACTGCTGCGGCCTCCGCTCGCCGTCTGAGCCGCGGGCGGCGGGGCCGGCCGCGGCGGAGACCGGCGCGCGGACGGTCAGCGCTCCGCGTGCGCCTTGAGCGCGGCGAGCATCCGTTCGCTCTCGCTCGCGTAGCGGCCGACGATGATCGAGCGCACCGCGGCCAAGCGCCTCGGGATGCCGAGCTCGACCGTCCGCGTGACGCGCGCACCCGCGGCCGTCGCCGCGACGGACATCGAGACGGTGGCGTCGATGGTGCCGGCCGCGCGCGGCCGGAGCGTCATCGGCTGACGGAACGCGATGACGTCGGGTCGCGCGAGGGCGATCACGACGCCGCGACGGACTCCCGCGCGGCTGTGCTCGACGTAGGTCGTGCCCACGCCGACGGGCGGCGGGGAGACCTCGCTCGTGCCGTCGTAGTCGCCGGAGGGCGGCAGCCAGCCGTAGTCGTGGAGGTCGGCGATGAGGTCGAACACGACCTCGGGCGCGGCCGCGATGTCGAGGTGCCGCTCGATCGTCGTCATGCGTCCACCCTCCCACCTGCCGCGGCCCGCGCGTAGCGCTCGGAGAGGGTGCGGAGCAGCGGGACGAGCTCGGGGGGTGACTCGACGGTGAAGTCCATGTTCAGCATGCCGATGTAGGCGGCGATCGTGTCGAGCGAGTCGGCGCCGGTGACGAGCACGGAGGCGTCATCCCCGACGGCCTCGACCACGCCCACCGTCGGGTTGATGCGCGCGATCACGGCGGCCGCGGGGGCGGCGACCCGAAGGCGCGCGTGCACGTTCCACCCGCTCATCGCGATCGAGCGCATGGCGAAGGCGGTGTAGTCGCCGCCGGGCAGCGGTGCGGGGGAGAAGCGGCGGCGGGTCGGCATCCGCGGCTCGATCCAGTCGGCCCGGAAGACGCCCCACTCGCCCGAGACCGGGTCGCGCGCGACGAGGTACCAGCGCCGCTGCCAGCTGAGCAGCCGGTACGGCTCGACGAGCCGGGCCGTGCCGCGGTCGTCGAAGCGCAACCACTCCTCATCGCGGATGGCGGCGGCGATCGCGGCGAGCACGGCCGGATCGACCTCGGGATCGGGAGCATCCGTGCCGACGTTCTCAGGCGCGCGATCGACGACCGAGCCGATCGCCGCGACGGTGGGGCGCAGGCGCGAGGGCAGCACCTGCTCGAGCTTGGCCAGCGCGCGGGCGCTGGACTCGCCGATGCCCGCGATGCCCGTGGCGGCGCGCAGGCCGATCGCCACGGCGACCGCCTCCTCGTCGTCGAGCAGCAGGGGCGGCAGCTTGCCGCCGGCGCCCAGGCGGTAACCGCCGGCCGCGCCCCGCGTGGCGTCGACGGGGTAGTCGAGTTCGCGCAGGCGATCGACGTCGTTGCGGATGGTCCGCGTCGAGACGCCGAGGCGCTGCGCGAGCTCGGTGCCGCTCCAGTCGGGTCGTGACTGCAGCAGCGAGAGCAGGGCGAGCAGGCGTGCGGCGGTATCCGACATCTCCTCCACCTTTCCCGGCTATTAGGAACTCAACGTGCCTATATCCACCGTACCGTCGAAGACATGACGAACACCACCGCTTCCACCGACATCCGCCCCTTCCGCGTCGAGGTCGACCAGGCCGAGCTCGACGACCTCATGGAACGGCTCGCCCGCACGAGGCTCCCGCAGCCGGCCCCCGTCGACGACTGGGATTCCGGCACCCCCAACTCCTACCTGCGCGACGCCGTCGAGCAGTGGCGCACCAGCTACGACTGGCGCGCCGAGGAGACCCGCATCAATGCCGTGCCCCACTTCATCACCGAGGTCGACGGGCAGCCGATCCACTTCATCCACGTGCGCTCGCCGCATCCGGACGCCACGCCCCTCATCCTCGCGCACACCTACCCCGGGTCATCCGTCGACTACCTCGACATGATCGGGCCGCTCGTCGACCCGGTCGCCCACGGCGGCCGTGCCGAGGACGCCTTCGACGTCGTGATCCCGGATGCCCCGGGCTACGGCTTCTCGAACCCGGTCACAGAGACCGGCTGGACGATGGCCCGCGTCGCTCGCGCCTACGACGAGCTGATGCATCGGCTCGGGTATGCCGAGTACGGCATCCACGGCTCCGACAACGGCGCCCTCGTCTCCCGCGAGCTCGGCCTGCAGCGCCCCGAGGGCTTCCTCGGCCTGCACGTGCTGCAGCTCTTCTCGTTCCCGTCGGGCGACCCCGCCGAATTCGAGCGCTTGGAGCCGCAGGACTACGCAGGCCTCAAGCACATGCAGTGGTTCCAGTCGGTCGGCGGCTACAACACCATGAACGCCTCACGACCGCAGACCGTCGCCGTCGGACTCAGCGATTCACCGGTGGCGCTCCTCGCCTACAGCGAGCTCTTCAACTCGTTCGGCAACGGCACGTCGCTCGTCCCGCTCGAGAAGATCCTCACCGAGGTCACCGTGAACTGGTTCGCGAATGCCGCCGCGGGCATGAGCCGCAGTTACCTCGAGAACGCCCGCGTCGAGGCCGAGCCGCAGGTGAACGCCTCGCCCACCGGGGTGGCGGTCTTCAAGGACGACTTCCAGACGATCAAGGTGTTCGCCGAGCGCGACAACTCGAACATCGTGCACTGGAGCCGGTTCGAGGAGGGCGGCCACTACGCGGCGATCGAGCGGCCTGAGCTCGTCGTCCGCGACATCCGGGCCTTCTTCGCGAGCCTGCGCGGCTGACCCTGCAGCCGGTCTGGAGGATGCCGCGGGCGAGATCTCGCGGCATCCGCTCACGTCAGGCGACGACGCGCGCGGGCGGGAGAATGTCGAGGGCGCGCTCGCGGACGCGGCCGAGTGCGTGCTCGATGGCACCGGTCGCGACGGCACCGGGCCCGAGGGTCGACGCCAGCACGTCGGGAGCGGT